>JBDTKQ010000184.1:0-17196 GCA_039935235.1 Caulobacteraceae bacterium | reverse complement strand
TAGACAGGACCGCTCCGCCGCAACGCACGCGCCGAGCGGCGGAGGAAGCGCGCCTTGGGCGGCGGTCTCCGCTTGCCGGACGCTGGGGGTCGAGCCGATCGGGAGGTCGCCGCAAAGACGGGCGCCCGTCGCCGGCAGGCCGCCGCGCGCACCGAGGCTGTCTTGGAGATTGAGGGCGATAAGGCCGAACTGGACGATCAACAGCACCGCCGGCCGCAGCAGTTGGCCAAGTGAGACGCCGAAATCCGGGATCACGTCCCGCGCGCCCAGCCAGCTGTGCGCCGGCGGCTGGATCACCGGCCACAGGGCGAGGTCCGCCGGGATGCACAGAAGATAGACGCAGATCAGGATGGTGATTCGCGTGAACCCCCGCCACGGCTCCAGAAAAACCAGAAAGAAGAGGAATATCTGGGCGTAGCCGCTCGACCCCGCGGTGACCGTGGTCAGGAGGAAGGCGGCGGCCAAAGCCCCGAAGCGGTTGACGTTCACCCGCGACGGGTTGAGGCACCCGGCGATCAGGCAGACGAGGCAGCCGGCCTGGGCGGCCCGCATGGCCAGGCGCAACGCCGCGCCCCACGCGCTGACGGCGCCGGGCGACATCGCCGCCGAGAAGGAGGCGCCGGAGGTCATCAGGTGGGCGAGCGGCCAAAACGATGTCGCGTAGTAGATGTTGGCCCAATGAGTTCCGCTGAGGCCACTCAGATAAAGCCGAATGTCTTCGAAAATCTGTCCCGGCGTCCCCGATCCCTCGAGTGCGAAGCTGACCAGATAGACCGCGAGCCCCGCGACCCCCAATCCCGCGAGCCAGCGCCATTGCCGCCGCACGAAATAGGGAACGATGATCATCAGAAGGTAAGGCTTGAAATTGAGGGAAACGGCGAGCGAGAGCCAGCGGAGCGGGCGGGAGCGCAGCAGCCCCCCCTGGCCCAGAACGAAGAAGGTGAAGCAGGGAATCAGCAGATTGCCGCGGTCGAGCCCGTAGAGCATCGGCAGGCCGAGGCTTGTCGCAACCGCCCGGGGCAAGGCGGTTCGCGGGTCGACCCGCCGATAGGCTTCGAAAACCAGGGGGCCGTTGACCGCGAAAAAGGCGACCAGGACCCAGCGTGCCAGCCAGTCGCAATGGCGTCCCGCCACGCCGTCCGCGCCATAGCAGGCGTGAATGCTCGCCAGGCGCAAAAATACGAACGACAGCGGCGGATAGATCGCGTGCCAGACCTCGTAGGCGCCCGCGCGGTTGGCCCAATAGGCTGTGTTGTACAGATCCATCAACGAGCCGGCGACATCGTAGTGGAAAGGCTGCGGCAGATAGCCGTCCCGGGCGAATCGCCAAGCCACCAGGGCGAAAGCGGCCAGGACGGCGACCGCCATGACCCACTCGATCGTCCGCCCGGCGCCGCGGCGCGGCCACCGGCCGTTGTTCGCGGGGGGTGATCGCGGCGCCACACGGCCGACAATTTCAGAGTCCACCAATTGTCACCGGCGTGAGGAGTTGAAAGCGAAGCGCCAAAAAAGAGAGCTTGGGGATGGGGTCACCGGTATGGGGCGCACGCGAAAAGTCCAAACCGGCCGGCGCCGTGCGAAGCGGGTCCCTGTAGCTCGGGGGGCGGCGCACCGCAATCGGGGGCTCCGGCGCGGCGCCGCGCGAAACGGGAGAATCGGGCAAGAGGAACGTCCGCGACCTTCCGCCGTTGGTTCCGATATGCTAGACGACCGCCCAGCTTGGCCGTTGACGCTCTCCTCTGGGGGCCTCCCTGTCACTACCGGCAAAATTCCATTGAGTTCACATAGGTTCGATTCCGCAGTGGTGACCGCCCGATGAAGACATCCATTTTCGATGACCTGTTCGTGTTGGAACTTGCCAATAACCATTGGGGCAAGCTGGACCGCGGCCTGAAGATCATCCGCGATTTTGGCCTCGTCGCCCGGGCCAACGGCGTGCGCGCCGCGATCAAGCTTCAGTTCCGCGACGTCGACAGCTTCATTCACAAGCATCACAAGGACCGTCAGGACGTCCGCTACATCAAGAAGGTGGCGGCCACCAAGCTGCCGTGGCGCGATCTGGGGACGATGGTGGAGGCGGTGCGGGACGCCGGCATGATCACCATGGCCACGGCCTTCGATGAGATGTCGGTGGACAGGTGCGTCGATTTCGATATCGAGTTCCTCAAGATCGCCAGTTCCGACATCCGCGACTGGCGGCTGATCCGCAAGATGGCCTCCACCGGCAAGCCGGTCCTCGCCTCGAGCGGCGGCTCCGCGCTGCGCGACATGGACGATCTGGTCGCCTTCTTCCGGGAACGGTCCATTGCCTTCGCCCTCAATCACTGCGTTTCGATCTATCCCTCGGTGGATTCCGAGCTTGAGCTCAACCAGATCGATTTCCTTCGCGCCCGCTATCCGGACAACACCATCGGCTTTTCTTCCCATGAGATGACCGATTGGTCGTCCTCGGTGATGATGGCCTACGCCAAGGGCGCCCGCACCTTCGAGCGGCACATCGACATCGATGACGGCGCAAGACCGGTCGCCCCCTATTGCAGCCTTCCCGAACAGGCCGACGCCTGGTTCAAGGCATTCAACAAGGCGAGGGAAATGTGCGGCGGCCGCGGCGACGCCAAACGGGCGCCCCCGGAAAAGGAAATCCGCTATCTCGACGAGCTGGTTCGCGGGGTCTACGCGCGGCGCGACCTCGCCCCCGGCCACGTCCTCGGCGACGAGGACATCTATCTGGCGGTGCCGCTGATGCACGGCCAGCTCTCGTGCCGCGAATTCTCCACCGGCGAGACGCTGAAAAGCCCCTTGGCGCGCGACAAGCCGATCCGCCTTCGCGACATCGACGCCGACTATTCCAACGATCTGGTGCTTCAGCGCCTGGTCGAGGATCGCGGAGTCCCTCCGCTGCCCGAATCGGCCGCCGAGCCACTCAAGCGCGTCGCCGGCGCCTGAGCGGTCATCCCCGCGGCCTGGAGGAGGGGCGTCCCGCCCGCACTTTAGCGCGCGCGGTCACAAATAACGGGCGGGACGCCCTCGCATCACAGCCAAGGACGATCCATTGAGTTCGATGCGCGTCGCCGACTATATCGCCGCCCGCCTCCGTGAGTTGGGAATGAGCCATGTTTTCATGGTCACCGGCGGCGGGGCCATGCACCTGAACGACGCCTTCGGCCGCTGCCCGGGGCTGGAGGTCGTCTGCCTTCACCATGAACAGGCCTGCGCAATGGCCGCGGAGGCTTACGCGCGACTGGGCGGACGTCCGGCGATCCTCAACGTCACCACGGGACCGGGCGGCATCAACGCCCTCAACGGCGTCTTCGGCGCCTGGACCGACAGCCAGCCCATGGTGGTGATCTCCGGTCAGGTGCGGCGTGAGACCCTCGCCGGCAACTTTCCCATCGGGCTTCGCCAGCTCGGGGACCAGGAAGTGGACATCGTCCGCATGGTCGGCGGCATCACCAAGTCCGCGGTCACCGTGCAGGACGCCTCGCGCATCCGCCACGAGGTGGAAAAGGCCTTCTGGCTGGCCACCACTGGCCGGCCGGGCCCGACCTGGGTCGACGTGCCGATCGACATTCAGGGCGCCCTGATCGATCCGGAGGCGCTCACCGGTTTCGATCCCGCGACGGAGGGCCAGGCGGCCACACTTCCCGCCGAACGCGGCGCCTTGTCCGGCGAGGCGTTGCGGGACGCCGCACGCGAGGTGATCGCCCGACTGAAAGGGGCCAACCGCCCATGCGTCATGCCCGGAACCGGCGTGCGCATCGCCGGCTGCGCCGACCGCTTCGCGCGGATCGCCGCGCGCCTCGGTGTTCCGGTGGCCACCGCCTTCAACGCCCACGACCTCATCGCGGCCGACGATCGGGTCTACGCCGGCAAGGCCGGAACCGTCGGCGACCGGGCCGGCAATTTCGCCGTGCAAAATGCCGACTTTCTCCTCGTCCTCGGCTGCCGCCTGAACATCCGCCAGATCAGCTACAACTGGGACTCCTTCGCCCGCGGAGCGTTCGTCGCCATGGTCGACATCGACAAGGCCGAACTCGCCAAGCCGACCCTCTCCATCGACCTGCCGATCCATGCCGATCTGGCTGCATTCCTCTCCGCACTGGAAGCGGAGTTGGACCGCTACGCCCCGTCGGCGGACGCGAACGCCTATCTCGACTGGTGCCGAGCCCGGGTGGAGCGCTACCCCACCGTGCTCCCGGAATACTGGACGGGGGCCAACGGCGTTAATCCCTATTGCTTCGGCGCGGCCCTGTTCGAGGCTCTCGAGGCCGACGATGTGGTGGTGACCGGCGATGGCACCGCCTGCGTGGTGACTTTCCAGTCGGCGGCCCTCAAGGCCGGGCAGCGGATGTTCTCCAACTCCGGCTCGGCCTCCATGGGCTATGACGTGCCGGCGGCGATCGGGGCCTATCACGCCAACCACAGGGCCAGGCGCATCGTGTGTATCGCCGGCGACGGCAGCCTGATGATGAACCTGCAGGAGCTTCAGACCATCGTCGGCGCTCACCTGCCGATCAAGCTGTTCGTTCTCAACAACGACGGCTATCATTCCATCCGCCAGACGCAGCAGAACTATTTCCCCGACAATATCGTCGGCTGCGGACCCGAAAGCGGCGTCACCTTTCCCGATTTCCAGACGCTCGGCGCCGCCTTCGGCTTTGCCGTGCGCCGGATCGCCACGCATGACGACCTCGTCGCCGGCATCGCCGCCACCCTCGCCGGCGAAGGTCCCCAGATGTGCGAGATCATGCTCGACAAGGCCCAGGCCTTCGCCCCCAAACTCAGCTCCCGCAAGCTCGACGACGGGCGAATGGTGACTTCCGCCCTCGAGGACCTCGCCCCCTTCCTCAGCCGCGAGGAGATGGCGCAAAACATGCTGATCCCGCTGGTGGAGGCGTAAGCGCGGTGGGGGCCACCCCGCCGGCCTGCCCCGTGTGCGGCGGGCGCGAGACCACGAAGATGGTCTCGGCGATCGGTGAACGCGCCTATTGCTCGGCCTGTTTTCACGGCTGGCGTACTGAACACCCGGTCTATGCCTATGACCAGACCGCCATGTGCCCGCTGGGCACCGCGCCCGAACGGTTGCAAGGACAGGTCGACATGTTCGCCCCGTTCACCCCCTCGGGCGCGGCAATCCTCGAGATCGGTTGCGCCACCGGGGAGCTGGCGGCGGTGGCGCGGGTCCGGCTTTCCCCCGCCCGCTATGAGGGGATCGAGCTTTCGCCCGCCGGCGAGACCGCCCGGCCGCGCCTCGACCGGCTGCACACCCGCACCCTTCCGCAACTCCTGGCGAGCGGCGATATTTCCGGCCCCTTCGACCTCATTGTCATGTCTCACGTCCTTGAGCACCTCGCCGACCCCCGTGCCGAACTGACGGCAATGAAACGGGTGCTCGCGCCCGGAGGAGCGATCTTCCTGGAAGTGCCCAACGGCGGCGGCCACAGGCGACTGCCGATCGACGACAACCGGTCGCACCTCCACTTCTTCTCGCTCGCCTCCCTCGTCCGACTCCTCGCCGGCGAGGGGCTGGAAACCATAGCCGCGGCCACGGACGCCCGCCTCGACGCGCGCTACGCCGACTCGCTTCGCCTCGTCGCCCGGTCCTTCGCTCTGCCCAAATGGTCGCCGACGCTGCTGTCGGACCATCCGGCTCTCGAAGGGGAAAACGCCATCGTGGTGTGGGGCGCCGGCGGTCTCGCCGAGGAGGTTCTGGCCAACTATTTCGACCCCGCGCGGATCGACTTCTTCATCGACCGCGACCCGGCCAAACAGTCCGGCGCGATGCTCGGAAGGGCGGTGCGAGGTCCCGAGGCGCTCGGCGCCGCCGCGCGCACCGTGCTGATCACCAGCATCGACTTCGCCGGCGCCATCGCCGCCGACATCGAGGCGATGTACCCCGGCGCCGGCCACCGCATCGTGCGCGTGGGCGACCTGTTGGACGCATGAGCCGGGCGGACCCACCCGGTTGCAAGGATCGCGTGGGATGACGCCTCACGCGCCCCGGATCACCATCGCGATTCCCACGGTCAACCGGCTCGACCTGTTGAAGCGGGCGTTGGCGAGCGCGACCGGACAGACGGTCGCCGCCGACATCATTGTTTCCGACAACGGCTCGACCGACGGCACCGACGCCTATCTTTCGCGGCTGCCCGAAGAAAGCGCTTACTTCAGGCGCTTTCGCCACCCATCGACCATTCCGGTGCAGCGTCACGCCGCCTTTCTCGCCGCCCAGATCAGGACCGACTGGGTCGTGATCCTGTCCGACGACGATTTTCTCGAGTCGGGATTTGTCGCGGGCGTCATGGCCGTGATCGACGAACACCCAACTGTTGCCATGGTCTATACTGGATGTGACATCTACTATTCAGATATTTCGGTTCCCGCCAGGGTTGGACCCCCGATTGAATCCACCGCCTCCTTTCTGGTTGGTTTCATGAAAGGCAATCGTAATATTTGCATGTGTTCTACGTTGTTTCGCTCCAGCGACATCATAGCTTACAGTCCACAACCAGATAATGTACTGATTGGCGACATGTATTATTGGACAAAAGTGCTTTCCGGAGGTAAGATTGTAGGGTGCTGTCCGACGGCCCTTTCGAACTACACGATGTATCGTCCATCCGGCTCTTCGGAAACGAGTCGAATGGCCGTGACGGCTTGGGCCGATGAATCAAAGGTCCTCGCCCGGGCGATGACCGAAATAGTATTGTCTCAGGCCGCCGCCGACTATTCCCGCGCGACGGTGACCGCAATCGCGAAGAAGTATCTGGCTCTCACGGTTTCGAACCAATTTGTTTGGACCGCATTGCGCGGCGCCTCTCGGTTGACGCTGCTGCGGTCCCTCGTGCAATCGGCCGGAACCCTGACCGGCAGCTTTCTCGCCGGCCCACGCGCGATGGCGGCCGTGATTCTGCCGCGGCCCCTGCTGAAATGGGGCGTTCTTTTCTACGCGCGGGCGATGGCCCGCTCCGGCGGCAAGAATTGATGATCCCAAGCCCTCCGGGGACTTGGTCGCGCCTGGTGGCGCGCGCCCGGGGGGCGTCACCCACGGGGCTCTATGCGATCGGCGCTCGTCTGGCGACGGCTGCCTTCTCCTTCGCGAGCGGCGTCGTCGCGGTCGCGCTGTTCGAGCCGGCGCGGATCGGTCTTTTTCTTTCCTTCTCGAGCCTTGCCGCCTTCTCGTCTCTGGCCGATCTTGGGATGACCTATTCGCTCCTGCTCGCGGCGGCGACCCGCGGCGCCGACGAGGCGCGGCGCCTGGCGACCGCGGCCATCGTCACGGCGATTCCGATCGTCGTCGTCACGGGCACAGCCTTGTTTCTCGGGGGCGCGTTCTTTTTCAAAGGGGGAGCCGGTCACGCCCAGTGGCTGTGGCCATGGGCGAGCTATTGCGCCGCCTCGAGCATCCAGCAGGTCCTCACCCTGATCGTGACCTACGCGGAAGGCACCGGCGGCCGCCACGCGGCGTGGCGGGCGAACTTCTGGTTCGAGGTGGCCGCGGGTATCGCCTTCCTCACGCTTATCGGCCTTGGCGCCGAACTGTGGTCATTTACCGCTGCCTCCATCGTGCGCGTGACCATGATCCTGATCCTGTTCGCCAGGCGCTTCGAACTCTTCAATCTTGGAAATCACTCCATCGCCGCGCGCCTCGCCCTGTGGCGTCGTCATCTATGGCCGATGCAGTGGAAGATCCTTGTGAACAATGCCCTTGGCCTGCTCACAACCCGCCTGTTGACCCCCATACTGCTGGCGACGGAGGGGGCGAGCGCGGCCGGACGGGTGGGGCTGATTCTGGCCCTCGGATCGGTCATAACCGCGGCGACCGTGGCATGGCCGCTGAGCCAAACCTCTATCTACGCCGCCCTGTATCAGGAAGGCCGCGGGAAGGATCTCTCCCTGATTTTCAGGAAGACGTTTGTCCAATCCACGGCGCTGTCGATATCCCTTTTCCTTCTCGCGGCGATCGCCTGCGTGCTCGCGGTGGAGACCAATCCACACCTGGCGAGGCAACTTCCCGAACCGCCTGTGATCTGGGTTGTCCTGCTCGCGTCCCCCTTCGCCCACATCTCCTCATGCTGCGCCGTCTTTCTGCGCTCCCAAAGGCACGACCCCGTGGTAATTCCCAACTTGGTCCTGGCGCTGCCGACACTGGCGATCCTGACCTATGCCGCCCGCACGGGAGCGGCCACATTCGCCGCGGCCTTTTGCCTATTGTCGGTGGTTTTTGCCATGCTCTACGGTGGCTATCTCCTCCAATTTCTGAGGCGGCTTCGACATGCCTCTTGATCCTTTGCCCCGTTTGACGGCCGCGCGCGCCACGTCATGCCCGATCGGTCCGATCGATCCGCACCCTCATCGCGCCCGCCTCTGGGCTGTGGTGAACGGCGCTCGCGCTCCTGGAGATCCGCGACGATGATTACCGCGAAGTGCTGCCCCGCGTGCGCTGGCGCCAGCCATACATCGTGGCCCGCGCTGGTCGCACCGTTCATCCAGAACTATGCCCTGAACCACCACGCGGGGCATTGTCGCCTTGTGGAATGCCGATCCTGTGGATTGCGGTATTTCGACAAAAGGTACGAGCCGAAGGAACTGGCGCGGCTCTATGGCGACTACAGGGGTGTCGACTATCAAGCCGCCCGCCAGCGCGATGAACGCGGCTACACCCGGCAATTCAATGAGGGGTTGGGTGACGATGCCGAGACGAGAAACGCCGCCTTGCGCGAATTCCTCAAACGAAACGCGTTGACGGAGATAGACCGGGATGTCGTCGACTACGGCGGAGATCGGGGTGACTATATCCCCAACTGTTTCGTTGGGCGGCGCTATGTCTATGACATTTCCGGCAAGCCGACGATCGACGGTGTGGAGCGGATCGATAACGTCGCCGACTTGGAGATTTTAAAGCCAGAATTTGTGTTGTTGGCGCACGTCCTCGAGCATTTACCGGACCCTTCGGAGGTGTTGAGCCACATCGGCAAGATCATGCCGCCGGGGGGCGTCCTCTATGTGGAAGTTCCTCTCGAAAGGCCGGCCCTTCGGTGGCTGGCGAAGGGTCCCGGCTATGGCCGTTGGCTGGACTTCATCTCCCGCCACGCCTTCTTGCTCCGCGTGATGGCGGTTTACGACGCGACGGCCCGCAAACTTTTCGGTGTCATTCCGCCGCTCGGCTGCGCTGTCCTCCACGAGCACATCAATTTCTTCCATGCGCCTTCTCTTCGCGCCTTGCTGGAGCGGAGCGGGTTTGGAATTGTGAGTATCGAGACCGAACAGGGCCTCGTTCGCGCGCTTGCCGAACAGAACGCCGGACCCGTCACCGCCTCGTGAGAATAGCGTGCTTGTTCAGGTTGTAGAGGTAGCGCCAATTGCCATCCGCGCGCAGATCGTCGACCAGCCGGGTGATGCCGTTGCAGCTTGAAAATCCGTAATCATCGAAGACCAGAACCGCGTCTCTCGCCATTTTTGGAAGAACCCAAGAGACGATGTCGGCAGCCGATTGGTAAACGTCAACATCGATGTGGCAAAACGATATGACGTTGCTTTCCAGTGTGCCGCCCGTCTCCTCCGGAAAGATTCCCGGCAGAATATCGACATTGTCCAGGTCGAGACTCCCGAGCAGACGCCGCACCGCGTCGGCGGAGGTGTCGGCATGCTCCCCGCCGCTGTAGGACGCGTCGTTGTCTCCCGCCTTGACCACGCCCGTGAAGGTGTCGCACAGCCACACACGTGCGTCCGGCTTCCATTTTTTCGCCGCGGCCGCAAGCGTCGCCCCCGTGCCGCCTCGCCACACGCCGACCTCGAGAATGTCGCCGGGGATATCCGAGACCTCCCGGACGAGCTGGTAGAGCTCATAGCAACGCCAGATATCGGTGAGCGTGTGGGTGTTGACCTTGTCCCACACCTCAAGGAAGTCATCGTCGACAGCCCAGGGCGCATAGGCGTCGAGAATCATAACGCTCTCGTAAGCGTAGCGGCTGCCATGGTGATCGGCGAAGACGGTCTTGCCTCTGCCGCCGCCGACGTTGACCAAGGCATAGCCGAATTTGCCGAGCCCTCGGTTCAGCGTCGAAGATAACCGGGAACGAATTGCCATCATGAGTCCTGCTGTGCATGGGAAGGGGCGTACGGTGGTCGGTCCGGTCGCCGGATCTATTGCAGGAGGAACACGCACAGATCGATCGACACGTTGTACCAAGTGTCGCCGACGACGCCGCTGGTGAACCATGCGCGCCCACGGTCGTCCAGCGGCAAGCTGAGAGGGCCGAACGATTTCACGTTGGCCGCGTACTGGCCAAGGATCGGACTGAACAGGTTCGGCGCGGTCGGGCTGTTGGTGAAGCTGATCGCACGGTTGCGCGCGGCGCCGGTGAGAACGGGATTGGCGTCGATCCCCTCGATCGCCCCCTCGGCGAGCCGGACCGTCGGGGCGATCTGGCCGCCCGATTCGGCATAGAGATCGAACATCCGGTAGGGCGACGAGACTGGGTCGCCCGTGGCCTGGAAGTTCAACGATGCGTTGATCCAGGGCGACACGTGCACGATAGGGACAAACGTCTCTTGCGGCTTGACGTAGTTGTCGGCGCCGATGGTGCGCCCGGGGGTGAGCACCGGATTGGCGATGTAATAGGTGGCGCCTCTGGGTCCCTCGAGAGAAATTCCCGCCGTCAGGGTGGTGGCGTTCATCGGGACCGCAAAGGCGATTTCGCGCCATTCATAGCCATCGCCCGCCACGGCCGCGGGACTGAACGAAACGGAGCCGCCCGGTCCTCCGCCGCGGAAAAACACCCGCCACGTGGCCGCGCCTCGAGGGCCTCTCTGAAGCACGTTCACACCGAAAGCCACAGTCCGGCCGCGGAACCGCGTCACGTCCAGGGGCAGAGAAATGGTTTCCGCTTCGTCGAGGTCCTTGTGCGCGGCGAGGGCGTACCACGCGCCGGGCGCCAGATTGACGGGGTTGTCCTCGCGCCACACGGGCAGGGTGAAGGTCTTGGACCACCGGTCGGCGGCATCGCCCGTGCGCGTCGACGCCTCGCCCCCAATGTTCACCGGCAGCATTCTCGAGGGCGTCGAACGCGAGGGCGCCAGACCCAGCGGCGCGTCGACGGTGACAGACCGGCCGGGCGTCAGGGCGACAACTCTCATCGGACAACGAGTGAGCACCGGATCCACCCCGGCGCCCGAGACGGCGATCAGGTCGCCGACTTTCAGCTCGCCCGTCGAGCCGGAGACGAAAAAAGTGACCGCATTCAGCTCCGTGCTGTTGCCGGTGACCGCGATGGCTCGCATGGGGGCGGAACCCTCGATGTTCCACCGGGCGCTGTAGCTGACCCCGCTGAAAATCTCCCATTGGGTATTGGGCGCCAGATTGGCGGGGGCCGCCGTCGCGGGGGCGGCGTGGACGCAAAGGGCCGCCGCCAACAGCCACGGCGCCACGGTTCGCGAACCGCTCAAGGTCATGCGATCGCGGGGCGGCCGGTTCCGGGCGTCAGCCATGAGCGTCGACCGGGCCGGCTGGAAGGATTGCGCCGGACGAGGCGGCGCGGCGGAACCGTTCTCCACGAAGAACGTCGCCGATCGATGCGGCGACCACGCCCAGTTGAAGGGTGAGGATCAACCCCGGTCGGACGAGATCGCCAAGGGTGAGATTCAGATCGTGGATCACCCGTCTCCCGCTCAGATAGCTGTCGCCGATCTGTCCGGTCATATTGAGGATCGTATAGTCCCAAGGGATGCACCACAGATAGGCCGAGACCAGGACAACGAGGCCCGACAGCCCGTTCCATCGTTGGAGAAACACAAAGAAGAGCAGGAAACTCAAGGCGTAGCCACCGGGTCCACCGGCAACGTAGTAGAGGCCCATCGCCAGGGTGACGATGCGGGTGGTCGAGATGGCCGATGGCCGCCACAGCGCCGCCAACAGGCCCACGGCGGTCCCCAACGCGGTCAGTCGAATGACGATCGGAACAAGGCCCTCGATCGTTTCGATCGGCCCGGAGCCGACGAAATACATCAAGGGAAGCGCCTTCAGTAGATAGAGAAGCGATGAGTAACTGGTCGAGAATCTCAAGCTTGTCAGGGAGGGCGCGGCCGGTGTCCCGGCAAATCCGGTGATGTCGCGCAACAGTTCGACCGGGGTTCCTTCCCCGAGCACGACGTAGGCCAGGGCGTAGACGACCGCGCAGCAAACCCCGAAACCTTCCAGCCAAAGCCAGTCGCGACGCATGAGTTTGCCCATGGCGGCGATGAGCAGATAGGGCTTGAAGTTCACCGAAATCGCGGCGCAGACAAGTTTCAGCCAGCCCGAACGCAGCAGTCTGCCGTAGGCGAGGACGAAGAAGGTGAAACAGGGGACGATGAGGTTTCCCCGTTCCCAGGCGAACAGCATCGGGGCGCCGAAACCCACGGCGATCGCACGGGGCGCCGCGCAGCGTATGCCGGCCTTCCTGAAGGAGAGGAAGGCAAGTCCCGTATTCAGCAACATGAAGGCCGCGAGGGCCACCACCCCCACCCTGTCGCACGATCGGGCCGAGAAACCCGAAGCGAGCAGGCCGTAGCAGGATTTCACGCTGAACAAGCGAAGGAATACGAAACTCATCGGCGGGTAAACCGATCCCCAGATCTCGTATGCTCCCGGGTTATGCGCCCAATACGCCGGGTTGTACCAATCCATGAACGTGTCGTTGACGTCGTGGAAGAAAGGGTCCGGAAGATACCCCAAACGAATCAGGAAATTAGCGACCGCGACAATCCCCGCCAGTACGGCGATACCCAGCGCGAATTCCAGCACCCCCCATTGCTCTTTGGGCCGCCGATCAGCCGTCACGATTGTCGCTTTTGGCCATCGTGGGTCCCGGCGGGCACGAGCCGGGCAAGGGGGGGAAATTGACCCGTTCCCGCTCGATCACCAGAGGCGTGTTGCGGGCCATCTCGGATATCAGCCGGACCTGCTCGCCGATCAGTCCCAGAAACAGGAAAATCAGGGCAAACATCGCCGCCAACGCCGCTGCCGCCAAGGCCGGCCATGGGGAGTATCCCTCGATCGCCAGGATAATGGCAAAGATCGCGGCCAGAAAGGAAAGAAGGAAAACGGGCGCCGACAGGTAGATCGGGAGGCGGAGAAGTTTTTTCGACGAACTCGCCAAACCGGAAAGGAAGAAGGCGACGATCGTCGCGAAGCTGTTTTTCGACCGACCATCGGCGCGTTCCGGGCGGTGATAGGAGATTGTCGAAAGCGTATATCCCGACTCGACCAGCATCCCCCGGAAGAAGGGTTCGGGGTCCCTCCATTGACGCAAGGCGTCGACCACACGCCGATCGTACAGTCCAAACCCCGTGGCTCCCGGAATGACGCTGTAGTCGCCGAACCTCTCAAAGAAACCGTAACCGAGGGCTCGGGCGATCTTGATGAAGGGAGATGTGTCCTCGGAAGACCGGACAGCCAGGACAATCATCGAACCCGACCGCCAACGGGCGATCATCTCGCCGATCAGCCCGGGTGGATCCTGGAAGTCCGCCGAGATGCCGATCACCGCGCCGGTCGCCGAGGCCTCATAGATGCCATGGGTGGGAGATCGCATCTGGCCATAGTTCTGATTGTTGACGATCAGGCGGACTTTCGGATCCGCCGCGCAGATCTCTTTGAGAATCTCGACGGTACCGTCGGTTGAACTGTTGTCGACAAAGAGTATTTCGTACGACAGCCCCATCTTCTCAAACTCGGCGGCGACCGCCCCCGCGATCGCCCGGACGTTTTCCTGCTCGTTGAGGCAGGGAATAACCGCGGAGACCTCCGGGCGCGGGTCGCGGCCTGTCGGCGTCACTCAGGCCAGATCCGTGCGGCGTTTATACAGATACACTTCCGCCAACCCGGCCAGAATGATCAGCAGGACGAGCGCGCCGGCGGCGCGGGTGTGGATCTGGCGTTCGGGACTGATATAGGGCGGCTCGATCACCTCCATGTTGATCCCCGACGACACTTCTTCCACCGCAACCGTCGACAGATAGCGCTTGTAGATCTCATATTCCGCCTCCGCGGCCCGCACCGCGCGATACAGGTTTTCATACTCGCTGAGTTCGGGCGTGAGACCGCCAAGCGTGGGACCGCCGACCGCTCCACCTCCGGCCCCCGCCTGGGCGGCCGCGATCTGGGCATTGAGCGAAGCGATCCGGGCGCGAGCGGCCTGAACCTGAATGTTCTCGTTCGTGGCGAACTGAAGCTGGGTCCGAAGCGCCGTTTCCTGGGCCTGAAGATTCGCCTGCAGCCCCGTCAGCAGCGAAATCGCCGGGCCCAGCTGCGCCTCGGGCATGGCGAGCTTGTGCTGTTGCCTGAAGCGGTCCAGTTCCGCCTGAGTTCGGGCAAGCGTGGCGGTCGCCTCCTCGAACCTGTTGGACGCGACCGCTTTCTTCTCCGCCGCCTGCCGCAGAGTCATTTGCGAAAGATGGCTCCGCAGAACATCGACATAGGTCGAGACGACGGTCTTTGCCCGAACCGAATCGCCGCCCTCGGTGGAGATCATCAGCAGTCCGCCTCTGACCGCCTCCACCCTGACCACCTTGCGCAACATCATCGTCGCCTTGGTCAGGTCATGGGTTTTCAAAACGCGCTCATGGACCAGAACCGCCGCGACCTCGGCCACCACCGCGTGGCTTCGGGCGATCGCCAGATCGACCTCGATCGATTGGCGTCCGCCGAAGAGTGTGCCGAGGAGACCGCCCCCGGCGCTCACCGCGCCGCCCAGAAACGACGAGAGTCCTCCCCCGCTGTCGTCCGGCAACAAGGCGGCCTTGGCCAGATAGGTGCGCGGCCAGACGCACAAAACCGCCAAAATCACCGCCAGCACGGCGAAGATCGCCCGGCGGGTTCTCGCTCGCCGCAGCGGCGCGCTGTCGAGCACGGCGGACATGATCGTGCGCGGCGGCGTCATCAGCTGATCGCCTTGAGGGTCAGGGCGCCGACACCGAACTGATAGACGATCTGGGCGATGTCGAGAATCCGCTGGAAAGCCCCGGGCGAGGTTCTGACCGGGACGAAGATCACGTCGCCCGGAAGCGCCGGGCGGCCCAAAAGGCCGTGATCGCTCTGGCCGGACTGGACCGCGCCGTTTGCCCGCACGACGAATATCTGGCCGCGGTCGGCGACCTTCTTCGGCCCTCCGGCCAGTTTCAGATAGTCGCCGATCCGCACCCCCGACCCGATGATGAAGGACCCGGGCTGATAGACGGCGCCGAACACCCCGACGGTTTTCGGACGGGGCGGGACATAGATGTGGTCGAGGTTCTCGAGAGCCAGGCCGACGGGCAAGGCGTTGGAGGCGTAGGAAACGTCCAGCACCAGGCGCCCGTCGGGCTCGCGGTCCTTGAGTTTTTCCACGAACTTGAGCGCGGCCTCGTGACGTGCGGCGTCCGCGGTCTTGTCGGCGCCGATCGGGGTCAGCGGCGCGAGGGTGGCCGACAGTTCCAGATCGTCGATCGCGTGCTCGAAACCCGCCTTCTGCTGGCGCCGGACGCTCTCGCGGCTGAACTCGGTGGCATAGACGAAGGCGCCGGGCGTGAGCCCCCCCGATACCGCCAGAAGGTCTCCAACCGTCGATCCGGGTTTGAGATAGTAGCGGCCCGGGTGATCCACCTCGCCTTCGATGGTGGCCAGAACCGCCTGGCGCTCGAGCGGCCGGGCGATATCGGCGAGCGAAAGCACCCGGACGATGTCGCCCGCCTCGGCCGGATAGGTCTGGGCTTGGGCGAAGGGGAGCTGGCGCGAACCCTGGGCATCCAGATCCGCGAGGCTGGCGACGACGATCCGCGACCGGTCCGCCAGCGAATTGAGCCCACCGGCATAGCGCAGGACATCGCCAAGGGTTTCCCCGGGCTTGACTTCGTAAATGGCTTCGGCGTTCACGCTGCCGGTGACCGCCAGTTCCGGGCCGGCCGGAGCGATGTTGATCACATCCTCGTTCTGGACGATCGCGTCATGGCTCTTGTCGCCATTCAACAACAGGTCATAGAGATCCAGTTCGCTGACCAGCCTCCCGCCGCGGCGCAGTTGCACGGTCCGGAAACTGCCCCCCGCGGACGGGCCTCCGGACGCGAGGACCGCATCGACCATCGTCGACAGGCTGCTGACCGTATAGGCGCCGGGACGGACGGCGAACCCCGTAACGTAAACAGTCAGTCCGTGAAGACGGGCGATCACAACCGATATCCGGACGTTCTTGTACTGTTCGGCGAAGCGTCGGGCGATCGCGTTGCTTAGATCTCCATATCGGACCCCGGCGACATTGATCGCCCCCAGCCGCGGGACGAAGATCTTGCCCTCGCTGTCGATGGTGAGGCGCAGATCGGCCTCGACCGATCCGGTGACGCCGATCAGAAGCTGGTCGCCCGGATTGAGCCGATAATCCGGGGGCACGGTGGTGGTGGGCGGCGCCGCGAAGCCGCGTGAGCCGTTCAAAATCAGTGTGGAGCCGAACCGCGGCAACGATCGGCCGAGGGTCTGCTTGACGAATTTCTCGAACTCCCCCGGTTGTGGCGCCGGGCGGGACAGCAGTTCGAATTGGCCCTGTTCCTTTCCCGGCCGGATGTAGAGCGGCGCGGCGATCGCCCCTTCAGGGGTCAGCCGGGGAATGGGCGCCAGGGTCAGGTCGCCTTCAGCGCCGCTGCCGTTCGGGATCATGATCGGGTTGAAATCTCCGCTCGGAACGGAGTTCTGAAACCCGCCACCTCCAGAGACGGGACCCTGACCGTAGCCGTAAGGGCCGCCTTGGCCGCTGGGGCCGCCCCCATATGCGTTGCCGCCGTAGCCGCCACCGGAACCCCCGCCGCCCGCCGCGTTCGGTTGATAGGTCTGGGCGCCGTAGCCGTAGTCCGAGACGACCTGGGCGCCCGCGATATTCGATGAAAGCCCCGCGAGGACCGACAGGCAGGCCACGGCCACGGTGCGACCGAACGAACCCCGGCGCCGCGTCGAGGCTCCACGTTTTCCCGGAATCATCAGACGTCCCACTCTTTATGTTTTGCCGGCGGCGGAGACGGCGATGACTATCAGGCTTCGCCTCGAGCCGCCATGAACCGGGCCGTCTGCCGCACCTGGTTCGCAAACCCGACCGGTTTGACATTATTGCGGCGCCGAAGTTTTCGGTAGCTCGCCGCGTCGCCCACGTAGCGGTCCGGTTCCTCGTTCGTGAGCGCCGAGCGGTCGAAGGC
>JBDTKQ010000183.1:0-19905 GCA_039935235.1 Caulobacteraceae bacterium | reverse complement strand
GGGTCGCTCCATGGGGAGGAAATGGCTGGTTCCGGGGATGGTCTCGACGGTGACCCGGCCCGAGGCGGTGAGGGCGGCCTCGCGCCGGTCCGGCCGAAAGGTCGATCCCTCGGCCGCGCGCCAGATGCGGATCGGCGCCGCCGATCGCTCGAACGCTTCCCATGAATCGTGGCCATGCGAGGCATAGCTCGACGCCTCCCACGCCGGATCGCAGGCCAGTTCGACGCCGCCGCCGGAGGCGTCACGAAACCCGTCCGCGACATAGTCGGCGAGCATGGCCTCGGGCCACCCGCGAAACGCTCCGCGTCCGCGATACGCCTCGAACGCGGCCGCTCGGCTCGGAAAGGTGCGCCGCCGCCGACCGGCTCCCGCGATCAGGTCGCCATGGACGGCGGTCCGGGGTTCTGACGCAGGCGCGGGGCCGGGGCCGATCACCGGATCGAAAAGGGCCAGGGCGCGAACTCTTCCGGGCGCCTCGGCGGCGGCGAGCAGGCTGGTGGTCGCGCCCATGGAATGGCCGCCAAGAACCACCCCGGTCAGATCGAGCGCGGTCATGAAGGCAAGGAGGTCGTCGCGCAGGTCGTGCCAACTCACGCGACCCTCGGTGATCGTGGCGAGGTCGGTGCGACCATGGCCGCGAAGATCGGGCGCGAGGATGCGTGCGCCGCCGGCGAGCTGGGCGAGAATCCGGCGATAGGTCAGGGCGTTGAAGCCGTTGGCGTGAAGGAACACCAGATCGACGGGCCGGTCCGAGGGTCCGAAGTCGAGAAACGCCATTCGCCCCGCCCCGCGACCGGGCAGTTCGATGGCTTCCCGTCGAAAGGAAGGCGGAGCGGCTATCGCTTGTCCTGACCGCCCGAGCCGGTGGCCATCTGGATAAGCGCGGCAATACGGTCCGTGGAATCGGCGACCTGGCCGAGCATCCGCAGCGGCGAGGCGCCAGGGCGCACGGCGGCGACCACCTGGTTGGCGGCGTTTTTCGCCATCGTATAGGCGGCGTTCTGGGCGGAGGCGAAGCGGGAGGCGGCCACCGCGGCGCCGTCCTGATAGATGAACCCGTAGGTCGGATAGGTGGTCGTGCCGAG
This sequence comes from Caulobacteraceae bacterium, assembly GCA_039935235.1. Classification (GTDB taxonomy): domain Bacteria; phylum Pseudomonadota; class Alphaproteobacteria; order Caulobacterales; family Caulobacteraceae; genus Acaudatibacter. The sequence continues at coordinate 18,820 of JBDTKQ010000183.1, read as the reverse complement.
GTCTCGGCGCGGGTCGTACCACACCTTCACCTCGCTCCAGTCGCCCGCCGGGGAGACGTCGATCACGGTGACGTTCTGCTCGACCTGGCCGCGCGTTCCCTCGATGATCGACCAGTTGGCGTGGGTGATCTGAATGATCCGGTCGGTGAGCACCTGGCTGACCACCGCCACATGGCCAAGACGCATATGGCCGGTGGGTTTGAAACACAGCACCGCCCCCGCCTTGGGGGTGAAGCCGGTCTGGTAGCGCCCGAGCGCCTGCTGCCACCAGGTGTGGGCGTCGCCGAAAATCTGGATGCCGCTCATCAGCCGGGCAAAGGGCACGCACTGCCAATAGTCCTCGGCGAAGGCGCCGCCTGGCGCGACGGCGACGACGAGGGCGGCGAGCAGGGAACCAAGGATGGTTCTCGTCCGTTGGCGCATGGAAGAAGGCTCCCCCGTTTTCTTGGGTCGAAGGCCTAACCGTGCCCAAAGGGAATGAAAAGAGTCTAAACCCGCTGCCGCGGTCGCAAAAATGTGAACGATCCGCCATTTTCCCACGCCACAAACGGAGCGATCGGCGCGCGGATCCTTGGCCTCAGTTGGCGGCTCCATCAGTGACGCGCAAGACAGAGATATCACGCCCCGCAGTCGCGGCGAGTATATACCTCGGACGAATCCGGCGGTAATTCTTCATTTCACCCGGGGTGAACCGCCCTTGCGCGGCGTGGACAGCGTCTGTGGCCAGTCTACGGACCAATCCCGAATCAGGCGGGCCTTTTGATGCTTTCCTGTCCACATCGCCAAGAGATCGGCAAGTCGTCCCGTTCCGGACCACTGGTCAACTGTTTTCCCCCCGCTCGACCGCCGCGCGCCGTCGAAACGTCACCGGTTCCATGCGTGCGGCGATCCGCCGCGCCCTTTGCGGCCGCTCAGGCCCGCGGCTCGTGGCCTCCGCGCGCCTTGTGATAGGCGACGTTCAGCAGCTCGACGAACAAGGAAAAAGCGATCGCGAAATAGAGATAGGTTCGCGGTACGTGGAAGCCGAGCCCGTCGGCGATCAGCGCCACCCCGATCAGCAGGATGAACGACAGGGCGAGCATCTTGGTCGTCGGCCGGTGGTGAATGAAGTCGCCCACCGGTTTGGCCGCGAACAACATGACCAGTGTGGAGGCGACAACCGCGGCGATCATCACCGGCAGGTTATTGGTCATGCCCACGGCGGTCACCACGGTGTCGATGGAAAAGACGATATTGATCAGGCCGATCTGAACCACCACCGCCCAGAAGTTCGCGCCGGCGGCGCCGGCTTTGGGTTCGGGGGCGTCGCCTTCGATGGCGTCGTGGATCTCGGTGGTGCCCTTGGCGAGGAGGAACAGGCCGCCGGCCATCAGGACGATGTCCTTCACCGTGAAGTGGCGCCCCGCCAGGGTGAAGAGGGCCACGCCGAGCCGCGACACCCACACCAGCGACACCAGCATGAGAATGCGAAGGACCATGGCGAGCGCGAGACCGATGCGCCGCCCTCTGGGTCGCCGCTCCGGCTCGAGCCGATGCACCGCCACCGCCAGAAAGACGATATTGTCGATGCCAAGGACAATCTCGAGGAAAGTGAGGGCGGCGAGCGACGCGAGCGCCTCGGCGGTGAAGAGCTGGGCCATGAGCCCTTAAGACCAGCCCAACCGGCGGGGATCAATCATCGATCGCTCGGTCCGGAGCGTGCCCGCGCGGGTTCACAAGAAACTGTAGGGATCGATATCGACGGCGATGGCGATCTTGCCAGGCGGTTTCACGCGCGCTCGCCAGGCGACGACGAAGGCCTGAAGGTCCGCCCCGCGGTCCGCCCTGATCAGAAAGCGCTTGCGCCGCCGACCGCGCACGAGGGCCAAGGGGGCGTCGGCGGGTCCGTAGACATCGACGCCTTCGGCGTTGGGGGCGGCGGCGGCCATGGCGCGGGTGAAGGCGTCGAGCGCGCCGCCATCGACGCCTGAGACGATCAGCGCCGCCAGCCGGCCGAAGGGCGGCAGCCCCGCTGCCCGGCGCTCGGCCATCTCGACGGCGACAAATCCATCCCGGTCGCCGGCGGCGATCGCGGCCATGACCGGATGGTCCGGCGCCCAGGTCTGGATCAACGCCCGCCCCGGCCGCTCCCGTCGCCCCGCGCGCCCGGACACCTGGGCGAGAAGTTGATAGGTCCGCTCGGCGGCGCGCAGGTCGCCGCCGCGCAGACCGAGGTCGGCGTCGACCACGCCCACGAGCGTCAGGCGCGGGAAGTTGTGGCCCTTCGCCGCGGCTTGCGTCGCCACCAGTATGTCGAAGGCGCCGGCGGCCATGTCGGCGATCAGCGTCCGCGCCGCCGCCGCGTCGGCCACCGTGTCCGAGGAGAAGACCGCCAACCGCGCGCCCGGAAAGAGACGGCGCGCCTCCTCTTCCACCCGTTCGACCCCGGGGCCGATGGAGATCAGGCTGCCCGCCGCGCCGCAATGAGGGCAATGCTCCGGCTTGACCATGGAAAAGCCGGTCAGATGGCAGACGAGGCGGCCGCTGTAGCGATGCTCCACCAGCCACGAATCGCTGTCGGGCGCGCGCATGCGCTCGCCGCACGCCTTGCACAGGACGAGCGGCGCATAGCCCCGCCGGTTGAGAAACAGGAGGCTTTGCTCGCCGCGCGCGAGGGTTTCCTCCACCGCCGCCACCAGTGGCGGGGAGAGCCAGTTTCCTGCGGCGGGCGGGTCCTTGCGCAGATCGACCAGGGTGATCGCGGGCATCCGGGCGGCCCCGTGCCGGTCGGCGAGCCGAAGCCAGCGATACCGTCCCGACTGGGCGTTCCACAGGGTTTCCAGCGACGGCGTCGCCGAGGCCAGAATCACGAGACACGCCTCGATCTTGGCCCGCGCCACCGCCAGATCGCGCGCCTGATAGGTAAAACCGTCCTCCTGTTTGTAAGAACCGTCATGCTCCTCGTCGACGACGACCAGTGCGAGGCGGTTGAAGGGAAGAAAGAGGGCCGAACGAGCGCCGACGACGATCCGCGCCTCGCCCCGCGCCACTGCCTCCCATGCCACCCGCCGCCGGGTCGGCGAGACACCCGAATGCCATTCCGCGGGGCTCCCTCCGAAACGTTCGGCGAACCGGGCGATCACCGCCTGGGTGAGGGCAATCTCCGGCAGGAGAACTAAAACCTGCGCCGTCGGGTCCAGTGTCAGGGTGTGGGCCGCCGCCTCCAGATAGACCTCGGTCTTGCCCGAACCGGTCACCCCGTCGAGCAGGGCGGCGGCAAACCGGCCTTCCCCGAGAAGTTCCGCGAGCGCCGCCACCGCCGCGGTCTGGCTGGGGTCGAGGGCGGCGCCGGGAAGGCCGGGATCGATGATCTCCGGTTCGGGCCTTGGGCAAACGGCAGACCACGCCAGAACCCCCTCGTCCACCACGGCCTTGACGACCGCCCCCGAAACCCCCGCCGCCCGGGCGAGGGCGGTGGCGGCCATCGGCTGACCGGCGGCGGCGGCGACGACCCGCTCGCGGGCCGGGGTGGCCCGGGCGGTGGTCTTGGCGGTGAGCGCGAGGCGGCGCTCGGCTTTGGGCAGAGGTCCGCGCAGGCCGCGCAACGCGATCGCCAGCGGCTGACCGGGCGCGTCCACCGCATAGCGCGCCGCCCATTGGACGAACTCCAGTGTGCGCGGCGGCAAGGGATGCAGCTCGAGGCGAGCGGCCACCGGCTTGAGGGGACGGTTGCCTCCCGCGGCGGCGCGAAGGCCGGTGACCACTCCGGCCACGCGCCGGGGGCCGAGCGGAACCTCGACGATATCGCCCACCGCGAGCCCCATCGCTTCGGGCTCGGCATAGTCGAACGCCTCGGGGAGCGGCATGGGAATCAGGACCTGCGCGATGCGCTGCATGAGAGGGTTTCTAACCCATCGGCGGCCGCGGAGTCGCCTTCAAGGGCCGTTAACCGGCGCGGGTGTTGAGTGCTCGCCTTGCGGCCCGGCCGAGGCGTAGTGCCGGCCCTGGGTCGCCGGGGGGCCGGCCATGTCCGATGTGAGCGTCGCACGCAACCGGGACGCGGGGCCCGATTGGGATGCCGTGCGCCTTCTGTTGCGCGAGAATCCCGCCTTTCTGCGGGAGGACGCGGAGCTCCTGGGGGAACTTGGCTTGCGTCCCGACGTGGCCAACCTGATCGACTTCGGTCCCGTCGCTCTCTCGCGGGTGGATGACGCACGCCGTCGCGAATCCAGCGAGCGAAAACGCCTCGAGACGATGGCCCGGGCCAATTTCGCCGCCCAGACGCAGACCCACGAGGCGGTGATCGATCTTCTCGGCTCGGCCGACGCAACCGACCTCGCCCGGCGCCTGGACGAACTGGCGCGATTGCGCTTCGGTCTGGTCGCCGGGGTGGTCGCGCTTGAAGGTCCCGCTGACGCGCCGGACGGGTGGCGGCTCCTTGCCCCGGGACAGGTTGATCTCGCCGTGGGACCCGGGCGACGGTCGCGCATGGGTCACGCCCCCACCGCCCTTGGCCTGTTTGGCGATTTGGCGCCGGTGATCGGCAGCGTCGCACTGGCACGGATCGCGGTTCGCACCCCCGCCCTTCAGGGCCTGATCGCCTTCGGCGCGGCCGACCCGGACACCTTCGCCGCCGACATGGGCGCCGAGCTGGTGACCTTCCTTGCCCGCGTGATCGAGCGCACGGCCGGCCGATGGCCGCCACGGTAAGCGGCGCCGACGCCCTCGCCGCCTGGCTCGAACATCTGAGGGACGAGCGCCGCTCGAGCCCGCGGACCCTCGAAGCCTATGGCGCCGCCGCGCGGTCCTACCTTGCCTTCATCGAACGCCATCGCGGCGAAACCCCGAACCTCGACGGGCTCGGGTTGGTGAGCGCCGCTGAGCTCCGTGCTTGGCTGGCATTTCGCCGCTCGGGCGCCCGGCCCCTCGCGGCCCGGTCGCTCTCCCAGGCGCTCTCGGCGATTCGCGGATTTCACGCCTTCCTCGACCGGCGGCTCGCCACTCCCAATTCCGCCATCGCGGTGGTGAGGGGACCCCGTATCGCGCCCGGCGTCCCCCGTCCGATCTCCGAGGATCAGGTCCGGGGACTGATCGGGGAGGCCGCCGACGATGCGGACCTGCCGGCGTGGGCGGCCGCGCGAGACGCGGCGGTGCTTACCCTGCTCTACGGCTGCGGCCTGCGGATTTCCGAGGCCCTCGCGCTGCGCCGCCGCGACGCGCCGCTCGGCGACTCCCTGCGCATCCGCGGCAAGGGTGGAAAGGTGCGCCTTGCCCCGGTGTTGGCGGCGGTGCGCGAGGCCGTGGACCTCTATCTCGCCGCTCTGCCGTTCGAGGTCGCCGCGGAGGCGCCCTTGTTCCGCGCCGCCCGCGGCGGACCGCTTGCGCCCCGGCACGTTCAGGCGACGGTACAACGCCTGCGCGGCCGTCTTGGCCTGTCCGACCGGGCGACGCCCCACGCCTTGCGACACTCCTTCGCCACTCACCTGCTGGGCGCCGGGGCCGACTTGCGGGCGATTCAGGAACTCCTCGGCCACGCCTCGCTCTCAACAACCCAGCGTTACACCGCCGTCGACGCCGCCGGCCTGATGGCCGCCTACGCGGGCGCCCATCCGAGGGCTTGACGACGGCCGCGGAGCCGGGCGCCGGGGGCCGCGAAACCGACGATCATGAGCACCCAGCGGGCGGGCTCGGGTGCCGCGGGGCTCCGCAGTCGAACCGGGGGATGGGGCTGCTGATGACGCTGATCGTGTTCCCCGGCAAATCGTCGATGGCGATGAAGTTTGAGGGATCGTTCGGCCCGACGGCGGCGCGGCCGGCTAGGCCTGCATCGTCCAGCCCTCCACGCCCATGGCGGCCTGGCGGAGGGCTTCGGAGCGGGTGGGATGAGGGTGGCAAGTCCGGGCCACGTCCTCGGAGGCGGCGCCGAACTCCATGGCAACGCAATATTCGCCGATCATCTCGCTCACCCCGGGGCCGATCATGTGAACGCCGAGAATCCGGTCCGTGGCGGCGTCGGCCAGCACCTTCACAAATCCCTCGGCCTCGTGATTGACCTTGGCCCGCGAATTGGCGGTGAACGGGAACTTGCCCACCTTGTAGTCGACGCCGGCGGTTTTCAGCTCCTCTTCGGTTTTGCCCACGGCGGCCACCTCGGGCCTCGTGTAGACCACGTTGGGAATGACATCGTAGTTCACGTGCCCGGCTTTTCCGGCGAGGATCTCGATGCAGGCCACCGCCTCGTCCTCGGCCTTGTGGGCGAGCATCGGCCCGTGGGTGACATCGCCGATGGCGAAGATACCGGGGGCGCTCGTGGCGAAACGGTCGGTGGCGATGAAGCCGCGGGCGTCCGGGACGATGCCGACGGCGCCGAGCCCGAGACCCTCCGTGTACGGAACCCTGCCGATGGCGACGAGCACGACGTCGGCCTTAAGCCTCTCCGTCGCGCCGCCGGCGACCGGCTCGATGGTGACCTCCACTGTCTTGCCCTTGACCGCCGCGCCGGTGACTTTGGAGGCGAGGCGAAAAGCGACGCCTTGCCGCATAAGAGCCCGCTGAAGGGTTTTTGCCGTCTCGGCGTCGAGCCCGGGCGTGATGCGATCGAGGAACTCGATCACCGTCACCTTGGCGCCAAGGCGGCGCCATACCGAGCCAAGCTCAAGGCCGATGATTCCGGCGCCGATGACGATCAGGCTCCCCGGAACCTCGCCCAGGGCCAGGGCCCCGGTGGAATCGACGATCCGCTTCTGATCCACCGTCACGCCCGCGAGGGGAGCGGGCGCCGAACCGGTGGCGACGACGATGGCCCCCCCCTCAAGCGTCGTCACCGCGCCGTCGTCGCCGGTTACCTCAACCCTCCCCGGCCCGGCGATCCGTCCGGCGCCGCGCACCCAATCGACCTTGTTCTTCTTGAACAGGAACTCCACGCCCTTGGTGAGCTGGTCCACGGACGTCGCCTTTTGCCCCATCATCGCGGTCAGGTTCAGCGTGGGCGTGACCTCGATCCCGAAACCGGCGAATTCCTTGCCGGCGGATTCGAAGAGTTCCGAGGCATGGAGCAGCGATTTGGAGGGTATGCATCCGACGTTCAGGCAGGTCCCCCCGAGGGTCGCGCGCTTTTCCACGCAGGCGACCGAGAGGCCCAACTGCCCGGCGCGGATCGCTCCGTTGTAGCCGCCGGGGCCGCCGCCGATGATCACCACGTCGTATCGCGCCATTCGCCTCGCCCGATCCTCTTGCGCCTCGAGGCGACCGATATAGGTCGCCGAGCCGCTCAGGTCAGGTTTTTTGGCGCCAGCCATGCGGCGACGCGCCGTTCGAGGCCGGCCAGATCGCGCAGTTCACACTCCCACACGGTCTCCACCCGCCAGCCGAGCGCCACAAGGGCGCTCGCCGAGGTCAAGTCGCGCGCCCGGTTCCGGGCGATCTTCGTCGTCCAGTACTGACGGTTGGTCTTGGGAACGCGGGCGCCCCGCGAACAATCGTGCCCGTGCCAGAAACAGCCGTTGACGCAAATCGCCAGCCTTCGCCCGGCAAGCACGATATCCGGCTTGCCCGGCAGGTCGGCCCGGTTGAGACGGTAGCGGCCGCCCAGCGACCACACCACTCGCCGCACCACTCGCTCGGCCCCGGTGTCCCGCCCCCTCACCCGGCGCATGACCGCCGAGCGCATTTCAGGCGGGTAAACGTCGGTCACAAGCCCTCGAACAAACCGGTGGAAAGATAGCGTTCGGCGAAGCTTGGGATGATGGCGACGATCAGCTTGCCGGCCATCTCCCGGCGCGCGGCGACATCGAAGGCGGCAACGAGGGCGGCGCCGGAAGAGATGCCAACCGGCACGCCCTCGATGCGGGCGCATTTGCGAGCCATGTCGAAGGAATCCTCGCCGGAAACCTGGATCACCTCGTCCATCACGCCGCGGTCGAGGATGGCGGGAACGAAGCCGCCGCCGATCCCCTGGATCTTGTGCGGTCCGGGGTGACCGCCGGAGAGGACCGCCGAGGTGGTCGGCTCCACGGCGACCATCCACACCGAGGGTTTACGGGCCTTCAGCACCTGGCCCACGCCGGTGATCGTGCCGCCGGTTCCCACGCCGCTGACCACCACGTCGACGCGGCCGTCGGTGTCGTTCCAGATCTCCTCGGCTGTGGAGACGCGGTGGATCAGGGGGTTGGCGGGGTTCTCGAACTGCTGGGGCATGACCGAGCCGGGGATTTCCGCCAGGAGTTCGCGGGCCCGGGCCACCGCCCCGGCCATCCCGCGTTCCGCGGCGGTGAGCTCAAGGCGGGCGCCGAGGATCAGCAACATCTTGCGCCGCTCCACCGACATGCTTTCCGGCATGACGAGGATGAGCTTCAGCCCCTTGGCGGCGGCGACGAAGGCCAGGGCGATGCCGGTGTTGCCGCTCGTGGGTTCGATAATCGTGGTGTCCGGCCCGATCAGGCCGTCGGCCTCGAGCGCCTCGATCATGGCCACGCCGATGCGATCCTTCACCGAGGCGAGGGGGTTGAAGAATTCCAGCTTGGCGACGACCTCGCCCGCCGGCCGGAGCGCGGCCGTGAGATTGGGCAGGCGGATGAGCGGGGTGTCGCCGATGGTGTCGAGGATGGAATCGTAGATCTTGCCGCGCCCGGTGCGTCTGTAGCGGGCGGCGTCGTAGGGGGGGGTGGTGGAAACCATTGGGGCTCTCGCGGATCTGACCCGCCTTCTTAGGCCGCCCGCCGCGCTTTCGCATCTTGCTTGTTGGGGGGCGGCGGACGAAACCCTGCGGCGCCGGGTGCGTTGCATGCCAGAGCCGGGGGGCCTTCCCAAAGGAGCCCCCCTGAGAGTCGATTGCCACTTCGCCTTCGCCGGTCTGATCGTCTTGGCCGGGTCCTGGGCCAGCCTCTCGCCCAAGGTCACCGACGTGGCCCTGAAAGGTCGATACGGCGATCAAGCGGCGAGACGGGTGGACTTGACGCCTCCCCACTCTTCGGCGGCTAATGTTACCGCCGATAACCGGCGAAGAGGTGGCGTGCCATGGAGAGAGCCTACGATCTGGTGATCCGGGGCGGACGGGTGATCGACGGGTCGGGCGGCGCGCCGTATTGCGCCGATGTCGGGGTGAGGGGCGGGCGGATCGCCGCGGTTGCCGCGCGGCTCACCGGCGCCGGGACCGAGGAGATCGATGCGCGGGGGATGATCGTCACTCCGGGATTCGTCGATGTCCACACCCACTATGACGGGCAGGCGACGTGGGACGATTTTCTTCAGCCGTCGTCATGGCACGGGGTCACGACCGTGGTGATGGGCAATTGCGGCGTCGGCTTCGCCCCGTGTCGGGATGGCGACCACGACCGGCTGATCCGGCTGATGGAGGGGGTGGAGGACATTCCCTTTCCGGTCCTCGCCCAGGGACTGCCGTGGACCTGGGAGAGCTATCCCGACTATCTCGACGCGCTGGCCGCCCGGAAGTTCGACGTCGATGTCGGCAGCCAGCTCCCGCACGCCGCCTTGCGGGTCTTCGTCATGGGCGAGCGGGGGGTGAACCGCGAGCCGGCCACGCCGGCCGACATCGCCGCCATGAGCGCGATCGCCAAGAGGGCGGTCGAGGCCGGCGCCCTGGGCTTCGGCACCTCGCGCACCCTCAATCACCGGAGCAGCGACGGGACGCCGATCGCCACCCTCACGGCCGGCGAAGACGAGTTGACCGGCATCGCCATGGGTCTCGCGGCCGCTGGCGCGGGCGTGCTCCAGGTCGTCTCCGACTTCGCCGATCCGGAGGCCGAGTTCGCCATGCTGCGGCGGATTGTCGAGGCGTCCGGCCGCCCGCTCTCCTTCACCCTGGTGCAGAGCCCGGTCGATCCGGGGAGCTACAAGACGCTGCTGGGTTGTCTTGAGGACGCGGTGGCGGCCGGACTGCCGATGAAGGCCCAGGTGGCGGCGCGGCCGGTGGGCGTGCTCTTGGGCCTGGAACTGACGCTGAATCCCTTCACCCACTGGCCGATCTACAAGGAGATCGCCGACTTGCCGCTCGCCGCGCGGGTGGCGCGCTTGGCCGATCCGCATTTTCGCGAGCGCCTGCTGGCCGATCCACCGCGGGAGAGTCAGCGAAACATGCTGGCCGCGTGGGCGCGCATGTATCTCATGACCGCCATTCCAGACTACGAGCCCACCGCCGACATGGCCATCGGGGCCGTCGCCGCGCGGCGCGGCGTGTCGCCCGAGGCGCTCGCCCTCGACCACATGCTCGACGAAGGCGGACGGGGCATGCTCTATGTCCCGTTCCTCAACTATGCCGACGGCTCGCTCGGACCCGCCCACGCCATGCTCACCCACGCCGACACCGTGCCCGGCCTCTCCGACGGCGGCGCTCACGTCGGCATGATCTGCGATGGCAGCTTCCCCACCACCATGCTCACCCATTGGACTCGCGACCGAACGCGGGGTCCGATGATTCCGCTTCAGACCGTGATCCGCATGCAGACGCGCGACACCGCCGCTCTCGTCGGCCTGCACGACCGCGGCCTGATCGCGCCCGGCTACCGCGCCGACCTGAATGTCATCGACCACGGGCGCCTGACGCTGCACGCGCCTGCCGTGGCTCACGATCTGCCCGCCGGCGGGCGACGCCTCGTCCAGCGGGCGAGCGGCTATGTGGCGACCATCGTCGCCGGGACGATCACCTACCGCGATGGCGAACCCACCGGCGCCTTGCCCGGGAGATTGTTGCGCGGCGGAACGCGGGTCCCGGCGACATTGGCGGCGGCTTGAGGAGACGGGCCGATGAACCTCGAACCCCTGGAAACCGGTTGCGAGTGGGGGGCCGCGGAGATGACCGATCCGCGCCGGTGGACCGAGGTGCTCACCGCCGGCGAAATCGCCGAGATCGATGCCGCCATAGCCCACGCCCGCGGCGTCTCGCCCGACTTTCTGGACATCGGCAAGGCGGACTTTCCCCTACCCATCCTCGGCGAGCGGCTCACAGCGGTCGAGCGCGAGCTGATGCATGGCCGCGGGTTCGCGGTGCTCCGCGGCCTGCCGCGCGAGCGCTGGACCAACGACGATATGTGCCTCGCCTATTGGGGGATTGGCGCCCACCTCGGCCGGCCGTGGCCGCAAAACCATCACGGCCATTTGCTGGGCGACGTCACCGATCAGGGCAAGGCTGCCGACGATCCCACCGCCCGCGGCAACGAGCTTGGGCAGATCGGCCTCGATTTCCACTGCGACGGCGCGGACCTCGTGGGTCTCCTGTGCCTGAGCAACGCAGCGAGCGGCGGGGCCTCGGCGGTGTGCAATTCGGTGGCCCTCCACAATCGGCTGGTGCGCGAGCGGCCGGATCTGGCGGCCGAACTCTATAAGCCGCAGCCCTATGACATGCGAGGCGAACAGGCGCCGGGGGCGCGCGGCTGGTACGAGATCCCGGTATTCACGAACCTGAACGGCCGCCTCTTCGTCCGCCTGATCGGCGCCTATATTCTCGCCTCTCAACGTCACGAGGGGGCTCCGCGCCTGACCGAGGCGGCCCACGAGGCGCTGGGGTGGATGCAGACGGCCGCGCAAGGTGGGGCATACGGCGTGACCATGGACTTTCAGCCCGGCGACATGCAGTTCATCAACAACTATCACGTCCTCCACGGTCGCTCGCCCTACCGCGACGACCGCGCGGCTGGGAAGGTGCGCCACTTGAAACGCCTGTGGCTGGAGACCGGCGCCCTCACCGAACGCCCCCCATATTTCCGCAACCACGTCGGCGGCCACTGGGCCGAAAAGCGGGTGATCAGCCGGCTGGACGCGGTGGGGTAGGGGCAAAAAGGGCCGCCAGCCCAGCCGCGCTCGCGGCGCAGCGGCCCCGCTCGGTGATCAGGCCGGTCACCAGGCGCGCGGGGGTGACGTCGAAGGCGAAGTTGGCGGCGGCGGTTCCGGGCGGGGCGATCAGCACCTCCCGCCAGTCCCCCTCGGCGGTTCGGCCGCCGACGTGGGTGACCTCGCGACCGCCGCGCTCCTCGATGGGGATGCCCGTGATCCCGTCGCTCAGACTCCAGTCGATGGTCGAGGCGGGGGCGGCGACGTGGAAGGCCACGCCGGTGTCCGCCGCCGCCAGAGCCTTCAGATAGGTGCCGATCTTGTTGGCGACATCGCCGGCGCCGGTGATCCGGTCGGCGCCGACGAGGCACAGATCCACCCGCCCGCGCTGCATCAGGTGGCCGCCGGCATTGTCGACGATCAGGGTGTGGGCGACGCCTTGCTGGCCGAGCTCGAAGGCGGTGAGGGCGGCGCCCTGGTTTCGCGGCCGGGTCTCGTCGACCCACACATGCACGGGGATGCCGCGCTCCTGGGCGACATAGACGGGAGCCAGAGCGGTGCCCCAGTCCACCGCCGCCAGCCAACCCGCGTTGCAATGGGTGAGGATATTGACCGAGTCGCAGGCCGGCTTGCGCGCGGCGATGGCGGCGATCAGATCGGCCCCGTGCTCGCCGATCCGGCGGCAGGCGGCGACGTCCTCCTCGGCGATGGCCGCCGCCTCGGCGCGCGCGGCGGCGGCCCGCCGGACGGGTGGCAGGGGGGCGACCACCGCCCCGACCCGGGCCAGAGCCCAGGCGAGATTGACCGCCGTCGGGCGGGAGGCGGCGAGGGCGGCGCGGGCTCTCCCGAGCGCGGCGTCGGACGAGTCGGCGGCAAGGGCGAGCGCGAGGCCCCACGCGGCGGTGACCCCGATCAACGGCGCCCCGCGAACCCGCATGTCGGCGATGGCGCGGACCGCGTCGGCGGCGGTGGCGAGGCGGACGATCTCCACCGCGTGGGGAAGGCGCGTCTGGTCGATGATCTCCACCGCCGCGCCACCCTCGACCGGCCAGATGGTGCGCGACGGGCGCCCCGCGATCAGCATTCCCTCACCCCTCCCATCCGGCGCCGAACGGAAACCGCTCGGCCCACAAGGTCCCGAGTCGCGGGTCGGCATCGACGCGCCGGACCACCTCGGCCAGGTGCGGGGCGACGTCGCCGAACCGCCGCCGCCGCGGCCCCCAACGCGAGATCACCGTCACATACAGATCGAGGACCGTAAGCGCCTCGCCGAGGATGTAGCGGCCGGGCGAAACCTGCGCTTCCATCATCCGCCAGCAGACGAGGATGCGGTCCATGGTCCGCGCCTTGACCACAGCCTGCGATCGCGCGTCGGCGGCGAGCCGGGAGGGATCGTCGCGTATCCAGTAGAGCGAATAGATCGACGCGGAGACGAAGGCCATCCAGCGGAGGAAGGCCGGGCGCTCGGCGCCGTCCAGAGCCGGCGAGAGCCCTGAGGCGGGGTGGCTGTCGGCAAGCCAGATGAGGATCGCCGCGCTCTCGGTCATCAATTGGCCCGACGGCAGCACGAGCGCCGGAACCTGCCGCATCGGATTGACCTTGCCGAATGCCGCGCCGGCCGCCGGCTGGTCGAGATCGGGAACGTCCACGCGATCATAGGCGAGGTCGAGCAAGGTGAGCGCGGCCTCGACGAGCACCGAGCCGGTTCCGGCGTCGCCGTAGAGAGTGAAAGGTGAGGTCACAAAATTATCCCCGGTTGATGCACAATATCTTGCGCCCTCTCCCCATATAGCCACTAGGCGTGGGACAAATGCGGGTTAGGCTCTCAGGTTCTGCGGCCACGCGACGGGTGAGTCGCCCATGCGGGAAACGAAGTCCATGAGTCTGATCCACAAATCCGCCAAGCCGGGCCTTCTGACCCCCTCCTTCGCCTACAAGCCGTTCCGCTATCCGTGGGCGTATGATTTCTGGAAGCGTCAGCAACAAGTCCACTGGATGCCCGAGGAGGTGCCGCTGGGCGAGGATTGCAAGGACTGGGCGGCCAATCTCAACGATCGCGAACGCAACCTCCTCACCCAGATTTTTCGCTTCTTCACCCAGTCCGACGTCGAGGTGAACGACAACTACATGGAGCGCTACGCCACGGTCTTCAAACCGACCGAGGTGAAGATGATGCTGGCCGCCTTCTCCAACATGGAGACGATCCACATCGCCGCCTACGCCCTTTTGCTGGAAACCATCGGCATGCCCGAGGCGGAGTTTTCCGCCTTTCTCGAGCTGGAGGCGCTGAAGGCCAAACACGACTACATGCAGCAGTTCGGCATGGGTTCGAACGCCGACATCGCCAGGACGCTCGCCATGTTCGGCGGCTTCACCGAGGGCCTTCAGCTTTTCGCCAGCTTCGCCATGCTGATGAACTTCCCCCGCTTCAACAAGATGAAGGGCATGGGCCAGATCATCAGCTGGTCGGTGCGCGACGAGAGCCTGCACTGCGAGGGCATGATCAAGCTCTACCACGCCTTCAACGCCGAGACCGGAGCGGTGACGCCCGGCGTGGCCGACGACATCGTCGATTGCTGCAAGACGGTGGTGGGCCTCGAGGACCGGTTCATCGATCTGGCCTTTGAGGCCGGCGAGGTCCAGGGCATGACCGCAGCCGATATCAAGAGCTATATCCGTTTCGTCGCCGATTGGCGGCTGCGCCAGCTCGGTCTGCGGGAAGTCTATGGGGTCACGGAAAACCCGCTGCCGTGGCTGCAAAGCCTGCTTTCCGGGGTGGAGCACGCCAATTTTTTCGAGGCGCGATCCACCGAATATTCCAAGGCGGCCACCCGCGGTGCGTGGCACGGGGAAACCGGCGTATGGTCCAACTTCGACCGGATGATCGCCCGTCGGCCGGCGGCGGAGGCGGAGGCGCACTGAGCTTCCCACCTTCGTCTCGCAATTGTCGCCTCGGCCCGCTACCACACCGGCCATGACACGCCACCTCGCCCTCGAGGGCATCGACAATTTCCGCGACTACGGAGACTATCCGGTGGCCGGAGGCCGGCGGCTGAAACGGGGGCGCCTCTTCCGGTCCGCGTCCCACGGTCGGGCGACCGACGCCGATCTGGCGGCGGTGGGCGCGCTCGGCATCGCCGTCATCGTCGACCTTCGCCGAAAATCCGAGCGCCTTCGCGATCCCTCTCGCCGCCACTCCACCTTTGGCGGCGCCGTCATCGACAACGATATCGGCGAGGACGAGGAAGACGACTGGCAAAGCCACATCCGGACCTCGGACCTGAGCGCGGCGGCGTTCCGCGCCCACGCCTTCGACTACTATCGCAAGGCTCCGTTCGTGGTCCGGCACCTCGATCTCTTTCGCCGCTACTTCGAGGCTCTGGCGGCATGCGAAGGGCCGGTCCTCATCCATTGCGCCGCCGGCAAGGACCGGACCGGCATCCTCGCCGCGCTCACCCACCATATCGCCGGCGTCGAGCGCGACGACATCGTCGCCGACAATCTGCTGACCAACGACCCGGCGCGCATGGCCAGGCGGCTGCCGCTCGTCGCCAAGGCGATCGAGGAGATGTCGGGGCGGGCGCCGAGCGAGGCCGCGGTGCTCACCGCCGTGGGCGTGGAGGGCGCCTATCTCGACACCGCCATCGCCGCCATCGAAGCGCGCCACGGCGGCATCGACGCCTATCTCGAAGAGGCTCTCGGGGTCGACCGGGCGATGCGCGAGCGGCTTCACGCCCGGCTTCTCGACTGAAGCGGCGAGGTCACAAAAAGGCCCGCCGCGGGCGGACCCGACGGCGGGCGGAAGTTGAGACCAGACCTTGAAGTTCCGAGGCTCACTGTGGGCGTCTCCTCGGGCCAATTCGAATCACCATGATGTGAGGCGACGGCTGCCCTGGATCACGTCGGCAGACGGCGGCGCTCGAGATCATGGGGATCGATGTGGCCGTTGGAAGGAACGCGCCATTCGCCATGGAAGGTGAAGCCGAGAGTGCGGCACAGGCGCGGCTTTCCCCCCGCGCCGCCGTCGCCAAGGACGAGAATCCGCAGATCGCGATTGTATTTCACCTTGCCGAACGCCATCCACGCCCGTGTCGCACCTGGGCAGAAGGCGTCGATCAGCGCGCTCCCCTGATCAGCCGCGGCCACGGCGTAGAGGTCCCGCCCGGACGCCGCGCCGGCCAGATCGCCAAGCGCGCCGGCGCTGGCGCGGGTCAGCTCGGCACTCGCCTCGGCGTCGGTGGCGAGGATCCGCCGCACGGTGGTCGAGGTCAGGCCCTGATCGAACTCGAAAGTGAGGTTTCCGGCCGCGTGGCGGGTCTCCGCGTCGGCCGGATCGTAGGAGAATATCCGCAATCTCGCCTGCGCGGCGCCGGCGGTGGCGAGGCACAGGGCGAGAAGGGCCACGGCGAACCGGGCGCCGCTCATCGCCCCGGCGCCTTGAGCTGGAGCATCGCCGGATCGACGTCGACCAGCCGCCACGTCCCGCCACGCCTGGCGAAGGTGAGGAGGCAGGCGCCCCCCTTTTTCCGGGTCGCGCATACCCGATCGCCAGGCAAGGTGGTCAGCACCGTCGCCAGCGCCACGGTGCCGGGGATCGGCGTTTCGGGCCGGTAGCCGTAGTAGTCGGCCACCGCGCGGAACACCCGCGGCTGGATCAGGACCGCGCCGGCGGCGCGCGACAGCGGCCCCGAGAAGAGCACGCTCGCGGCGGTCAAGGGGTCGGCGAGGTTCGCCGAGCGGGCGCGATAGACCAGTTCCGACTGGAGCCGCGCCTCCAGCGCCGGCTTGTCCACATGGGCATCGAACGTCGCCCGATCGTCGTCGCGAATGGCGATCAGCAGGGCGTGGACGTCGCCGGCCGCCGAGAGGCGCCCGACGCTGGCGCATCCGGCGAGGAAAAGCGCCGTGACGATTGCGATGCGTCCGCGAAAGACTGGACCCATGAATGGCCTCCGACGCCAGACATGAACGAGGCGTGTGGCGCGGTCGTGGCGCGCGGTCAGGCGCCCGTGCGCTCAGCGAAGAACGCGATCACCCTGTCTTCGGCCTTCTTGGTGGGTCCGTTCGGGTCGCGGTCGTCGAGGTGGAGCGTGAGGACCGAATGGGGCGCCATGCGGGGGTCTTGTCGCGCGTTCTCCGGGGAGATCTCGATGGCTTCGAAGCGCTCTCCGAAGGTGGCCTTCAAGGCGTCGAAGCGGGCATCGGGAACGAAGGGGTCGCCGAGGAACCGCAGGCCGATCATAGACAGATCTTCCGCCTCGAACCGGCGTTTGGCGCAGGCGATTTCGGAGGGAGAGGCCCCGATCCCCGCTGAGCGGCGCTTCGACCCGGCCGGAAGCGGCATCGACGGCTGGGAAAGAACCGGCGCGACCACGGCCGGCTCCGTCATCATGGCGAGCGCGAAATTGCCTGTGAAACACATGCCCACCGCCCCCACGCCCTTGCCCCCGCACTCGGCGTGGACGTGGGCCGCCAAGGCCCGCAGCCAGTCGACGATGGGGCTCGATCTGTCGGTCGCCCAAACGTTGAATTCCCGGCGGATGCAGATGCCCTTGATCATTTCACGCAGGCCGTAGCCGGCGGTGACCTCGCGCCCGGGATCGCCGAACAGGCTGGGGCAAAAGACGGTCATCCCCGCCGCCGCGACGCGGCTCGCGAAACGGATCACCAGCGGATGCAGGCCGGGCATTTCGTGGATCACGATCACCGCGGGTCCCGCGCCGCGGCGAAACACCGGCCGTGTCCACCGGCCTGCCGGATCGGTGAACTCGAACCGGACATAGTCCTTCAAGGCATCTTCGTTGGCCATGGCCTCTCCTTTACAGTGGCGCGGTCGCCGGGCGGCGCCGGCGGATCAGGAACAGATAGATCGGCAGCGGCGCGGCGGCGGCCGCGGCCGACCACGCGCCCGCCGCCGGATCGTCCCAGATCATCACCGAGATCAGGGCGATCTGGATCAGGGCCACGGCGATGGCGAGCCAGGGAAATAGCGGCATCATCCACGGCCGGGGAAGGTCAGGCTCGGCGACGCGCAGGCGGATCGAGGCGAGGCAGATGATCAGCAGCGCAGCCACCGCCCAAGGCGCATAGATGCGCACCAGACTCTCATAGCTGCCGGTGGCGGCGAACAGGATCGAGGCGCCCGTGGCCATGATCACGCCGATCCACGGCGCTCCGCCTCGCGTGACGGCCGCGAGCGGGCGGGGGAGGACCCCGTCGCGCGCCATGGCGAAGGTGATCCTCGGCGCCTCCATGACCTGGATGTTGACCACGGCCGCAAGGGAAAACAGCCCCATGCCGGTGATCGCCGCATCGCCGATGGACCCGAGCGACACGCGCGCCGCGTCGCCCACGGCGAGCGCCGAGCCGGCGATCGCCTTGACGTCCAGGACGTGGAGGACCGCGGCGTTGACCAGAACATAGATCAGGGTCACCGCGACGATTCCGCCGAGGGTGGCGCGCACCACATTGCGACCCGGCCGATGCACTTCCTCGGAAAAATAGATCGCGCCGTCCCACCCGCCATAGGTCTGATAGATCACCCTCACCGCCATCACGAAGGCGCCCACGCCGCCGAGCGCGAGCCCGGCGGTCGTGGGGCCGTGGACCGGCGCGCCCCGCGGCGAGGCGAACAGGAGGGCAGCGAGAACGAGAAACGCCACCAGCTTGACGGCGCTGCCGACGGTCTGCGAGCCGCCGCTCACCTTGGTGCCGATCAGGTTGCCGGCGCCGACAACGACGAGCAGTCCCGCGGCCAACACCGAGTTGGACAATTGGCCCGCGAAGCCGAGGCGATGGATATATTCGCCGAACACGACGGAAATGAAGGCGCTCGCGGCGACGGTTTGCAGCCACACCAGCCACCCGGCGAGGAACCCCGTGAGGCCGCCGAATGCCCGCTTGGCGATCGGATAATATCCGCCGGCCACGGGAACCGAGGCGCCGGCTTCCATCAGCGGCATGGCCGCCAGCAGGGTCACCGCGCCGCCCACCGCCCAGGCGACCAGGATGAGGCTCGGGCTGGCGATCCCCGCGGCGACGACACCCGGCGCGCGCA
>JBDTKQ010000182.1:0-5621 GCA_039935235.1 Caulobacteraceae bacterium | reverse complement strand
ATACCACTTGGCGCCGCTTGTTCCGCGGAAATTCACTCATGCGCGCGTGCGAGAGCCGCGCGATGTCGCGCAAAAAGTTGATTTACATGGGAATAGAAAAGACGCGCGTCGCGCCCTGTCGTCTCGTGTCAGGATGTTTTAAGCAGACTACGAATCTGAGGGTCGGGCGTTCGAATCGCTCCGAGCGCGCCAATTTCTGTTAGCTCCGGTCGATGCGGATTCTCTCAATTCGTCCACCGCGCCAGCCAGTCGGCGAGGGCCTGGGGGGTCATGGAGCGGGCGTCGGCGAGGGCTTCGGTATGGCCGACGTCAAGGAGGCGGCCATTGCGGTCGACGATCAACAGGCTGGGCACCCCGGCGACCGCCTTGACGCCGAACCGGCGGGGGATGTCGAGGTTTTTGTCCATGTGGCCGACGTCGACGGTAACGACGACATAGTGGGCGGCGACGAAGGCGGCGACCTCCCGCAGGCGCATCACCGCCGCCAACAACCGGCAGTCGGGACACCAGTTTCCCCCCAGATCGATGAGCAGGAGCTTGCCCTCGGAGCGGGCGCGCGCACGGGCGGCGGTGACCTGGGCGCGGGCGTCGGCCCCGGGATCGTAGGGAAAGGGAAGGGGGGTCGGGAGCTGTTTGAGGCCGGCGATGTGGACGTCGGGCGCCGGCGCCGCGACGGCGCCGCCGGCTGGAAGGCCGAGAGCCGCGCCGAGCATGAGCGCGGCCAGGCGGCGGTCCATCAGGCCGGCGCGCCCGGGTGGGACGGGACCGGGGCTGGGGTCGGGGTTCCCGGCTTGGCGGAAGCGGGAGCGCCGGCGGCCGCCTTGGGGTTGGGCTTGGGGATCGGCAGGCTGGAGCCCAGGGTATGGAGATAGGCGATGATATTGATCCGGTCCTGCGGCGACTTGAGACCGATGAAGGTCATCTTGGTGCCTGAGATGTCCGCCTGCGGACCCTTGATGAATTCATAGATCAACTCGTACTCCCACGCCGGGTGCTTGGCCCCGAAGGCGATCATCGCCGGCGAATAAGCGAAGCCCGGGTGGGTTCCGGGTTTGCGCCCGACGACGCCGTAGAGCCCCGGGCCGATGTTGTTGGTCCCGGCGGGATCGAAGTTGTGGCAGGATTTGCAGACGGCGGTCTTGGCCTCGCCGGCGGCGACGTCGGCCCCGGTCAGGGCGGTTCCCCAATCGGCGACCACGTCGGGCGCGGTGGCTCCCCCGGCGCCCGCCTCCTCCGCCACGGCGATGAGATAGCCCGGCTTGGCCGGCGGCGGAGCCTCGAAGAATTTGGGGACGACCACCCCAAGACCCACCAGAACGAGGGCCGTGGCCAGCGCCGCGCCGATGATCTTGTTGCCAGTGAGTTCGCTCATGTGTCGATCGAGGTTCCCGTGGCCCATGGGCGCCGACCGGAGGCGCGGGCCGCCTCCTCACCCCCGCCCCGGTTGCGTTGGCGTCTCTGACACGCTACCGGCCGTGGCGCAACCGGGCGCGTCGGAGCCCATGGGCGGCGCGGAATCCATGACCCCGATCATCCTCATTCCGGCGCGAATGGCCGCCAGCCGGCTGCCCGGCAAGCCCTTGGCCGACATCGAGGGCACGCCGATGATCGTGCGCGTCCTGAAATCGGCATTGAGCGCCGGGCTCGGACCCGTGGCCGTGGCCGTGGCCGACGAGGAGATCGCTTTGGCGGTGACCGGCGCCGGTGGCCGGGCTGTTCTCACCGACCCGGCGCTCCCCTCCGGATCGGACCGGATCCTCGCGGCCTTGCGCCAGATCGACCCGCACGAGCGGCATGACGTGGTGATCGATCTTCAGGGCGACATGCCATTCGTCCCCCGCGAGATCCTCGCCGACAGCCTCGACCTGCTGGCGAGCCAGGATTCCTGCGACATCGCAACGGTCGTGGCCGCCGAGAGCGGGCCGGCCGACCGGAGCGACCCCGACGTGGTCAAGGCGGTCATGGCCATGCGCGAGGATGGGGCGCACGGCCGGGCGCTGTGGTTCACGCGGAGTGTGCTTTACGGCGAAGGTCCGGTGTGGCGTCACGTCGGAGTCTACGCCTATCGCCGCGAGGCCCTGATCGCCGTCGCCGAGGCCCCGCCCTCTCCCCTGGAAAGCCGCGAGCGGCTGGAACAGCTCCGCGCCCTCGAACTGGGCCTGTCGATCTGGGCGGTGGTCGCCGCCGCCGCGCCGATCGCCGTGGATACGCCCGCCGACCTCGAGCGGGCCCGGGCCTTCGCGCGGGCCACGGCGGATCCTGGGCCATGACCGCGCGCATCGCCTTTCAGGGCGAGATGGGGGCCAACAGCGACGAGGCCTGTCGCGCGCGGTTTCCGGATCATCAGCCGGTTCCCCACGCGGGCTTCGAGGACGCCTTCGAGGCGGTGAAGAGCGGCGACTGCGCCCTGGCCATGATCCCGGTGGAAAACTCAATCGCCGGGCGGGTGGCGGACGTCCACCATCTCCTGCCCTCGTCGGGTCTGCGCATCGTCGGGGAGTTGTTCAAGCCGATCCGCTTCCAGCTTATGGCCAACCGGGGCGTTCGTCTGGAAGACGTGCGCACCGTGACCAGCATGGCGATCGCTCTTTTTCAGTGCCGCAAGACCCTGCGGCGGCTGGGCGTGGCCACCGAGAGCGCGGCGGATACGGCCGGCGCGGCCAAGGCTCTCGCGGCCCACCCCGATCCGACCCGCGCGGCGATCGCCCCGGCCCTCGCCGCCGAGATCTACGGCCTCGATATCCTCCTGCGCGACATCGAGGACGAGGCGCACAACACCACCCGGTTTCTGGTCATGTCCGCCGACCGCGACCCGCCGCCGCCGCCTTCGGATCGGCCGTGCGTGACCAGCTTCGCCTTCCGCGTGCGCAATATTCCGGCGGCGCTCTACAAGGCCATGGGCGGTTTCGCCACCAACGGGGTCAATATGACCAAGGTGGAAAGCTACATGGAAAACGGGGTGTTCGCGGCCACCTTCTTCTACGCCGAGGTGGATGGCCGGCCGGCGGACGCCAACGTGGCCCTCGCCTTCGAGGAACTGGCCTTTTTCTGCGACCATTTCGAGATTCTGGGGGTGTTCGCGGCCGATCCGTTCCGGTGGTCGCCCGCATAGGACGGACGGCGAGAGGCGCGCCCATCGCCGGGCGGAGGGATCAGAACTCGTCGTGAATCATGGCGTTGAACTGTTCCATGATCTCGCGCATCCGCTCTTCGGGCGGAGAGTCGGCGGCCTCGGCGGAGGGCGCGGCGGCTTTGTCGACCGTCAGGCGCGCGACGACGAGCCCGCCCTGAACCAGCGCCAGCGACTCGCCGGCTTCGAGGGCGGACAGGGTTTGCGCCACGCGGGGCGGAAGGTCGTCGAGGTCGATCTGTTTCATGGAGCCGCCGTTTCAGGCTAGGGGGCAGTCTAGTCGAGGGTTTGGCCATGGCCTATCGCAGTTTGCGGGATTTCGTCGCCCAGCTGGAGGCCGCCGGCGAACTGGCGCGGGTGCGCGAGCCGGTCTCCACGGTGCTGGAGATGACCGAGATCTGCACGCGGCTGCTGGCGGCGGGCGGCCCGGCGGTCCTGTTCGAGAACCCCATCCGCGCGGATGGAACGCCCTCGCCGATCCCGTGCCTCGCGAACCTCTTCGGCACAGTCAAACGGGTGGCCATGGGCGTGACTCTGGAGGGCAAGGCGCGAACCACCGCCGCGGACCTTCGCGACGTGGGCGAGCTCCTCGCCTTTTTGCGCAATCCCGAACCCCCGCGGGGGATGAAGGAAGCGTGGGATATGCTGCCGCTCGCCCGCACCGTCATGGGGATGCGGCCGCGCACCGTGACCGGCGCCCCGGTCCACGAGGTGGTCCTCACCGGGTCCGACATCGATCTGAACACCCTGCCGATACAGACCTGCTGGCCGGGCGAGCCGGGGCCGCTGATAACCTGGCCGCTGGTCGTCACCCGGGGTCCCTCGGAGGCGCGCGAGGACGACTTCAACCTCGGCATCTATCGCATGCAGCCGATCGGCCGGGACAGGACCATCATGCGCTGGCTGGCTCACCGCGGCGGGGCCCAGCATCACCGGCGGTGGAAGTCGGCCGGCAAACCCATGGCGTTGCCGGCGTGCGCGGTGATCGGCGCCGACCCCGGAACCATACTGGCCGCCGTGACACCGGTGCCGGACACCCTCTCGGAATACCAGTTCGCCGGCCTGTTGCGCGGCGCACGGCTGGACCTCGTGGCGGCGAAGACCCAACCGCTGATGGTTCCCGCCCACGCCGAGATCGTCATCGAGGGCGAGGTGCTGCTCGACGAGACGGCCGACGAGGGACCCTACGGCGATCACACCGGCTACTACAATTCGGTCGAGACGTTCCCCGTTTTCCAGGTCACCGCCATCACCATGCGCCGGGACCCGATCTATCTGACCACCCACACGGGCCGGCCGCCGGACGAGCCGAGCGTCCTGGGCGAGGCGCTCAACGAGGTGTTCATCCCGCTGCTCCGCGGGCAGTTTCCCGAGATCGTCGATTTCTGGCTGCCGCCGGAGGGGTGCAGCTACCGCATCGCCGTGGTCTCGATCCGCAAGGCGTATCCCGGTCACGCCAAGCGGGTGATGATGGGGGTGTGGAGCTACCTTCGCCAGTTCATGTACACCAAGTGGGTGATCGTGGTGGACGACGACATAAACGCCCGCGACTGGAAAGACGTCATGTGGGCGCTCGCCACGCGCATGGACCCGGCGCGGGACGTCACCCTGATCGAGAACACCCCGATCGACTATCTCGACTTCGCCTCGCCCGAGAGCGGCCTCGGTTCGAAAATCGGCCTCGACGCCACCGACAAGTGGCCGCCGGAGACCAGGCGCGCATGGGGCCGCAGGATCGCCATGGATCCCGCCGTGGTCGCGGCGGTGACGGAGAAGTGGGGGCGGATGGGGTTCGGCTGACGGGGACCAAGGCGCATCGACGATGGCGATGCCGGCATAGCCGATCAGGGTTCTCGCCGGGACACGACCGGCGTCTCGCTCGCTCCTGCCTTCAACGGCGCGTCTCATCGCCCAGACGGATCGGCATTCCCTATGAGGAACTTGGTCGCTTCGACCCGACGGGTTGGGCGAATTGGTAAGCTGTCAAAGCGGTCTTGGAGGACTCAAAGCGCTAGCCCCCTCCCCTGCCCGGCAATCGGAACAAATCGCTAGCGCCGCCGAGCGCCCAGAGTCTGCCGACGGGCTTCCAGCTCGGCCACCGCCTGTTCGACGACATGGAGATAGTCGATGTGGGTCAACTCCTCTGGGCCGTCCAATCGCAGCTTCGAGGTAATGCTCGGGGCCAAATTCAGGAACTCCTGATGGTCCTGGACGAGCGCGCCCGCTCCCGGCAGCGGGTGTTCGGCAGCATGGGCGGTGTTCAGCCAATCGCGGACCTCCTTGATCATGGCGTCGCGACGATTGTGATGGGCGGCGACATCCATGCCGGAAATGTCCGACAGGGTCTGGTCGTAACGGTGCGGCTCCGCATCGAGCACGAGGATTCGCCGGGTCCGATGGGATTTTGGACCGCGCATGCGCAGCGCGAGGTCCGCGCCAAGCTCCAGGGCCATGTTGAATCGAGGCAGGTTCGACCGAGGATCGATCTCCA
>JBDTKQ010000181.1:0-6011 GCA_039935235.1 Caulobacteraceae bacterium | reverse complement strand
CGCGCCGCGCGGGTGGAACCCCATGGCCCGAACCGTCGCGCCGTCGCGATCCACCGACGCGGCCAGGGCGGCCAGCGGTTGATCGGGGCCGATCGGCGTCTGGGCCGCCGCGGGTCCCGCCAGCGCCACCATGGCAAGAAGGACGACGACGATGCGCAAGCGGCCGATTCTCCCGTGGACGGACGTGTCTCCAGGACCTGGATGACCCCTCTCGGCGTCCAGAGCCAGATCCGCACTTTTGACTTCAGAGCAGGATTCAGTCTTCCAGCGATCGCGCCTTCGGCCCTCCTGCTCCGACGCGTGTAACCGAGTCCCGGCCGGGCGCGAAATCAGCACATGACACACCACGTCCGATCCCTTGCCCCGACCCTCCTTGCCACCGTTCTCGGGATCGCCGGAGCCACGCCGCTCGCCGCCGCCGAGGCCGCCCATCCCCTCGTCCTCGAACTGTTTCAGAGCCAGGGTTGCTCCTCGTGCCCCCCGGCCAACGCCAATGTCTCGGCTCTGACCGAGCGGCCGGACATTCTCGTCCTGAGCTTCGGGGTCACCTATTGGGACCGGCTCGGCTGGAAGGACACCTTCGCCTCCCCGCGCTATACCGCCCGGCAATGGGACTATGCCCGCGGCCTTGGCCACGCCGACGTCTTCACGCCACAGGTGGTGATCAACGGGCGCCGCGACGGGACCGGTATCGACCGGCGCGGGCTGGCCGCGCTGATCATCGCCGGCGATCGGGGCGTCGGCGGCCCGGCGATCGGCTGGAAGCCGCGCGCGGTCACCGTATCGGCCGCAGCCGCCCCGGCCGGCGGAGCCGATGTGTGGCTGGTGCGCTACGATCCGCGCATCGTCCACGTGCCGATCAAGCGCGGTGAAAACGCCGGCCGCACCTTGCCCCACAAGAACATCGTCCGCGAACTGACCCGGCTGGGGGCATGGCGCGGTCGGAGCGAAACCCTGGCCCTCCCGCCGGCCGGCGACCCCGCCTTGCGCACGGCGGTTCTGGTTCAGACCGCCGGCGGCGGCCCGGTCCTCGCCGCCTCCAAGGGCTGAACGGGCCGAGCTCGGCATTCCCGATCGGTTCCCCCACTTGCGTCATCCCGGCTCTCCGCTCCACTTCGTTGCGCTCCGACCGGGATGACGGAAGCTTGGAAGGGCGCGCCGTTCCGGGATGAGGACGGGATTGGGCGACCTTCATCCCAGGCGGTTGTGGATATCGGTCGCCGCGATGGCGCCCTCCGCCTGGGCGATGCTGATCTGGTTGAGGCCCCGCACTACGTCGCCCGCGGCATAGAGTCCATCGACGCTGGTCATCTGGTGGGACGAGACGATCAGGCATCCCGCCTCGTTGGTCCGCGCGCCCAGACCCGCGGCCAGTCCCGTGCGGGCGTCCATTCCGAGAGCGGAATAGATGGTGTCGAACACCCGCCGACCGCCGGCCGACGCGACCGCGACCCGGCCCGCCTCGGGCAGGACTCCGCCGATCGCCGTCTCGATCACCGCGACGCCCGCCGCGGCCAGTCCGGTGCGAACCTCGCCGCTCAAGGCGTCCGCGGGCCCGATGTGGACGAGGGCAAGATCGGCTGTGTAGCGGCGGATGAAATGGGCCTCGCGAGCCGCGTGGGGCCCGTCGCCGATCACCCCCACGGGCTTGTCGATCACCTCATAGGCGTCGCAGATCGGGCACAGGCGGACGAGACCGGCCCGCACCGCTTCTACGAAGCCGGGAAAATCGGGCCGTCGGTCCTTCACCCCGGCGGCGAGGATCACGAAGGGCGCCGCTACGCGCTCGTCGCCGAGCGTGACGGCGAAACCGTCTTCCGACCGCTCGACACCGCTCACCTCGCCAGCCCTGAGGATCGCGCCGTAGAGTTGCGCCTGGGCGCGCATCCGCCCGAGCAGCAGCGGCCCGGAGATACCGTCCGGAAATCCCGGATGATTGTGGCTCATTGGTATCCAGCCGAGGCGGCTCTCGCCGGCGTCGATCACCAGGACCCGGCGGCGAAACCGGCCAAGATAGATCGCGGCGGTCAGTCCCGCGGGGCCGCCGCCCACGACCACCGTGTCCCATCTGCCCGGTGCGCCCATCGATCAGCGCTGCAACCCGAGCCCGCGCACGATCGCCTCCACCTGCGCCTCCACCGGCTGATCGATGTCGACCGCAAGGACGTTTTCCGCCGGCGAGGGCGCCTCGAGGGTGGCGAACTGACTGTCGAGGAGGGAGGGCGGCATGAAGTGCCCCCGGCGCCGCGCCACCCGGGCGGCGATCACCGCCGGCGATCCCTCCAGCCAGACGATCCGCACCTGGTCGCGACCCTTGGTCAGCGCCTCACGGTAGGTCCGCTTGAGCGCCGAACAGGTCACCACGCCCGGCTCCCCCTCGTCCGCCTGCTCGTCGATCCACGCGCCGACGGCGGCAAGCCACGGCGCCCGATCGGCGTCGGTAAGCGCCTCGCCGGCCTCCATCTTGGCGATGTTCGCCGCCGGATGGAGATCGTCGCCCTCCATGAACGTCCAGCCGAGGCGCGCGGCGAGTGGGGTGGCGACGGTGGTCTTGCCGGAGCCCGACACACCCATCACCACGATCAGGGGCGGCGGCCCGGCGCTCACGCGGCCCTCGGCAGAACGAAACGGTCGACCGCCTGAGCGAAGCCTTCGTCGGCATTCGAGGCGGTGACGAAACCGGCCCGCGCCTTCACCTCGTCCGGCGCCTGGCCCATGGCGATGGCGAGGCCGGCGACGTGGAACATGGAGACGTCGTTTTCCATGTCGCCGATCACCGCGGTGCGGGCGAGATCGAAGCCGGCGAGGCGGCAGAGGGCGGCCACCCCGCGGCCCTTGGTCGCCCGCGGATGGGTGATATCCAGATAATAGGGTTGGGAGCGACCCACGCTCGCCGCCTTGCCGAGGGCCGCCGCGACCTTGGCTTCACAGAACGCGAGCCGCGCATGGTCGTCCGAAGTTCCGACAATCTTGCCCACGTCCCGCGCCGCCGCGAGATCGGCGACCACCACCGGGTCGAAGCCGACCGTCCGTCGCTCACGCGCGACATTGGCCCCGGCCGGATCGTGCAGCCACCACGCATCGCCGGCGAACACCCAGGCGTCCACGCCCTCGCCCGCGAGCAGGGACAGGGTCCGGGCGACGATCGCGCCGGGCAGAACGTGGCGACCGAGGATGAACCCGTCCGGTCGGACGATGGCGCCGCCGTTGAACGCCGCGAAGGGCAGAGTCACCCCGAGCGCCGTGACCAGCGCGGCCATGCCGCGGGGCGGCCGGCTGGAAATCAGGGAAAAGGCGACGCCGGCCCCCGCGAGACGCGCCACCGCCGTCGCCGCCGCGGGCGTCAGCGTCTTGTCGCCGGTGACCAGGGTTCCGTCGATGTCGGAGACGAGGAAGTCGATGGCGTGGGTCCGGGCAATCACGCTCACGCCGAGAGCGCCTGCCAGCAGCGTCCGTCGCGGGCGAGGAGTTCATCGGCCGCCTTGGGGCCATCGCTCCCGGCGGGGTACGGATGCACTTCGCCACCCTTCTCCCACGAATCGAGGAACGGGGTCACGGCCGCCCACCCATAGCCGATGTCGTCGGCCCGCTTGAACAGGGTGTGGTCCCCGATCAGACAGTCGTAGATCAAGGTCTCGTAGCCGGTGGCCGGTTTGAGGTCGAACCAGTCGGCATAGCGGAAATCCATTCGCACGTCGGCGAGATCGACGTCCGGCCCCGGTCGTTTGGCGGCGAAAAACAGCGATATCCCCTCGTTCGGCTGGATGCGCAACAGCAGGGTGTTGGGGGTCGATGTCCCCCTGGGCGAGTCCTGAAACAGGGTGCGCGGGGCGGCCTTGAAACGGATGGCGATCCGCGTGTCGTGCACGCTCATCGCCTTGCCCGTGCGCAGATAGAAGGGCACCCCCGCCCACCGCCAGTTGTCGATCGTGAGCTTGAGGGCGACGAAGGTTTCGGTCCGGCTCTTGGGATCGACATCCGGCGATTTGCGATAGGACGATACCGCCTTATCCTCCACTGTCCCGGCGCCGTACTGGCCGCGCACGGCGTTTTTCGCCGCCTCCGCGGGCGTCTGGCGGCGGATCGCCTCGATCGCCCGGCCCGCCTCGGCCCGCACCGCCTCCGGGTCGAAGGAATTGGGTGGCTCCATGGCGACCATGGCCAGGAGCTGGAAGAGGTGGTTGGGCACCATGTCGCGAAGGGCGCCGGTCGCGTCGTAGAAGGCGCCGCGCCGCTCGACGCCCACGGTCTCGGCGGCGGTGATCTGGACGCTGTCGATGTGCTGCCGGTTCCACAGCGGCTCGAAGACGCCGTTGCCGAACCGCATCACCATGATGTTGCGGACCGTTTCCTTTCCCAAAAAATGGTCGATGCGGAAGATCTGGTTCTCGTCCAGATGGGAAAGCAGCCGTGCATCGAGCGCGCGGGCGGAGGCGAGGTCGTGGCCGAAAGGTTTTTCGATCACCACCCGGCGAAAGGCTCCCTCCGGCGCGCGGGTCAGCCCGGCTTTGGCGAGGCGCTCGACGATGTCGCCGAAAAAGCGGGGGATGACCGCGAGGTAGAAGAGCACGCTTGCATCCGCCGATCCCGCCAAGGCCGCGATCCGCTTGGCGAGTTCGGCGTAGGTCTTGTCGTCCTCGAAGTCGCCGACCGCGTAGAACAGCCGCGACTCCAGCCACGACCACCCCGCCCTGTCGCTCTTGCCGCCCGGACGGTCGAGAAAATCACCGAGGCCGGCGCGGAACCCCGCCTCGTCGGTCTGGTCGCGGTCGACGCCGAGGATCCGGAAGTCGTCCGCCAGCAGGCCGCCGGCCGCCAGGTTACACAACGCCGGAATCAGCAGCCGCCTGGAAAGATCGCCGGCGGCGCCGAAGATCACCATAACGCTCGCGGGCGCCGCCGGAGCGCTCGGCGCCGCGGCGGGGGATGGCTCGGCCATGCGCCTAGCCTTCGCCTTTTTGTTCCACGTGGCCGCCAAAGCCGAAGCGCATGGCCGAAAGGAGTTTCTCGCCGAAGGTGTGGCTTTCCCGCGAACGGAAGCGCGCGAAGAGGGCGGCGGTGAGCACATTGGCCGGGACCGCCTCCTCGATCGCCGCGTCGATTGTCCAGCGGCCCTCGCCGCTGTCCTCCACCGCTCCGGTGAATTTCTCGAGGGTTGCGTCGCCGGCGAGGGCGGAGGCGGTGAGGTCGAGGAGCCAGGACGAAATCACGCTGCCGCGACGCCACACCTCGGCGACGTCGGTCAGGTTCAGGTCGAAACGGTCCTCGGCGACAAGTTCGTCGTCTCCCTTGCCCTTGAGGATGTCGAACCCCTCGGCGTAGGCCTGCATCATGCCGTATTCGATTCCGTTGTGGACCATCTTGACGAAATGGCCGGCGCCCACCGGTCCGGCGTGGATGTAGCCCTGTTCGGCGCGCGGGTCGGCCCCCTCGGGGCGCCGGGTGCGGGCGATCTCGCCCAGGCCGGGGGCGAGGGTCTTGAAGATCGGATCGAGGCGGTGGACCACCGCCGTCTCGCCGCCGATCATCATGCAATAGCCGCGCTCGATCCCCCACACCCCGCCGGAGGTGCCGACGTCGACATAGGCGATCGCCTTGTCGTTCAAGCTCTTCGCCCGGCGGATATCGTCGCGGTAGAAGGTATTGCCGCCGTCGATGACCGTATCGCCGGCCTCCAGGGCGCCGGCCAGTTCGGCGATCGTCTCCTCTGTCGGCTTTCCCGCGGGTAACATCAGCCACACCGCGCGCGGGGGACTCAGGCGGGCGATGAGATCGCGTAAATCCTTCGCGCCCGTCGCGCCGTCGCCGGCGAGACCGGCCACCACCTTGGCGTCGCGATCCCACACCACCGTCTGGTGACCGCCCTTCATCAGCCGCCGGGCGATGTTCGCGCCCATCCGGCCAAGTCCGATGATGCCGAGCTGCATGGTGTCTCCCTGGGGCGAAAGGATCGTCAGACGAGGCCGCGGTCGATCGCGCGGCTCAACCGCTCGAGGCCCGCCTCGACGTCG
>JBDTKQ010000180.1:0-17939 GCA_039935235.1 Caulobacteraceae bacterium | reverse complement strand
GCCAAGGGCGAGCCATCAATGCGCCGTCGCCGCCAACGATTCCCGCAGGCCTTCGATTTCCAGCCAGTCATGCTCGGCCGCCACCAGTTCGAGGCGCGCTGTGGAAAGCGCCCGGCTGACCCGCTCGAACGCCGCGGGATCTCGCGAATAGAGAGTGGGATCCGAGAGGGCCTCGCTCAACCGGGCAATCTCGCCGGCGAGTTTGGGCATGAGCGTCTCGAGCTCCGAAAGACGCCGCGCGTCCCTGAAGGTCAGCTTGACCGCGGCCGCCGCGGGGCGGGGCGACGGGCGCCGCGCGCTCTTGCCCGGCGCGGGCGCCAGGGCGGCCGACAGGAATCCGGGGTTCTGGATCATGAAGTCGGTCCAGCCACCGGGCGCTTCCACCGCATGACCCCGCCCATCGAGGGCGATGCTCGAGGTCGCCAGCCGGTCGATGAAATCGCGGTCGTGGCTGACGAGGATCAAGGTCCCGGGATAGTCGCCGAGAAGATCCTCGAGGAGGTCGAGGGTTTCCATGTCCAGATCGTTGGTCGGCTCGTCGAGGACCAGGACGTTCGATGGAACCGCCAGGGCGCGCGCCAGAAGCAGCCGGTTGCGCTCGCCGCCCGACAGGCTCGTCACCGGCTGGCGAAGCTGGTCGTCGCGGAACAGGAAATCGCGTGCGTAGGCCGCGACGTGCCGGGGCGCGCCTCCCACCATCACCTGGTCGCCCCCCGCCGGCGCGAGGGCCTGGAGGAGGGTCATCCCGGCGATCAGATCGGCCCGCGCCTGATCGACATAGGCGATCTCCAGACCGGCGCCCTGACGGACCGAACCGGAATCGGGCTGGATCTCACCCAGCAAAATCTTCACCAGGGTCGTCTTGCCCGCGCCGTTCGGTCCGACGATGGCGACCCGGTCGCCGCGCAGGATACGGGTGGAAAGACCCGCCAACAGCGTGCGGCCGGCATAGGCCTTGGCGACGGCCTTCGCCTCGATAACCCGCTTGCCCGAGGGCGCGGCCGCGCCGGCTCCGAGTTTCAGCTCGCCCCGGCCAAGGCGCAGCCGCTCGGCCTTTTCCGCGCGCAAGGCGAGCAGCCGGCGTCGGCGACCCTCGTTGCGGGCGCGCCGGGCGGTGACGCCATGGGTCATCCAGTGGGCCTCGCGCTCGATCGCCTTGTCGAGGCGCCGACCTTCCTCCGACCGGGCGACGGCGATCTTCTCCGCCCAGCCTTCGAAGGCGGCGAATCCCGCGTCCAGCGCCACCACCCGCCGATCCTCCAGCCAGAAGCAGCGCCGCGTCGTTCGTTCGAGGAAGGCGCGGTCATGGCTGACCATCAGCACCGCCGCCCGGCCGCGCGCGAGCCGCGCCTCGAGGGTCTCGATGGCGAGGATATCCAGGTGATTGGTCGGCTCGTCGAGGAGGAGAACGTCCGGAGCCTCGGCCAGAGCCCGGGCGAGGGCCGCCCGCCGCGACTCTCCGCCGGACAGACCGACCGTCCCTTTGGCCGGATCGAGGCCGAAAGCTTCGAGCGCCGCCTCCGCCTCGTGACGCGGGGCGCCGCCGAGGGTGGCATAGTCGGCGAGGTCCGCCCCCGCGATCGACGGTTCCTGCGGAACCAGAACGATCTTCAGTCCGGGCGTGACGAAGCGGTCGCCGGCGTCGGCGGCGGTGGAGCCCGCGAGAATGCGCAGCAAGGTCGACTTGCCGGCCCCGTTGCGTCCCACGAGACACGCCCGCTCCCGCGCCTCGAGCGCGAGGTCGACGCCATCGAACATCAGCCGGGGCCCGTCGACGAGGCGCACGTCGCGCAGGGCGAGGATCGGAGCGGCCATCGGAGGCCGTCACTATCGAAAGCGCTGGATCGGGTCTAGGACGGCGGGCCATGGCGCGCCGCCCTTTTTGGGAAACCAAATCCCTTCGCGAGATGACGGTGCGCGAATGGGAGAGCCTGTGCGACGGCTGCGGCCTGTGCTGCCTGATCCGGTTCGAGGACGAGGACACCGGTGAGATCACCCCCACCCGCGTCGCCTGCCGGCTGTTCGACGGGAACGCCTGTCGCTGCACCGATTACGCCAATCGCCGCACAAAGGTACCCGATTGCATCCAGTTGACGCCCGGCGCCATCGAACGCCTCCAATGGATGCCGCTGAGTTGCGCCTACCGGCGGCTGGACGAGGGCAAGCCGTTGCCGAACTGGCATCCGTTGATCACCGGCGATCCGCAGAGCGTTCACGCGGCCGGGGTTTCGGTGCGCGGTCAGACGATCAGCGAGGCCTGCCTCGAAGACGCCGAGGACGCCCTCGATTTCATCGCTCGCGATTTGTTGCGCGACAGGAGCGGAGGCTAGGAGCGTCGCCTGAGCCAGCGACCGGCGGCGAGGCCGGCCGCGACCCACAGGAGCAAGGCCGCCACACCCACGAGCACCGGCGTCGCCCCACCGCCGCGAAAGGCCCGCACGCCTTCCCCGCCCGCCAGCCCCACGAGGGCGATCTTCGGCACGATGCCGATGGCGGTCCCGGCGGCGAAATCGGCCACGGCGATAGCCGACATTCCCGCGGTCACATTGACCACCACGAAGGGGGCCAAGGGCGCCAGGCGCACAAGCAGGCTCGCCGCGAAGCCGTTGCGCGCGACGAGGCCCATGAAGCGATCTATCGCCGGCCCGCGCAGCGCGCCGAGGATGGCGACGCCGAAGCCGCGCCCCAGCCAGAAGCCGACGAGGGCCGAGACCATGGTGCCAATCCAGCTGTAAGCCATGCCGCGAACCGGCCCGAAAACCACCACGGCGGCAGCGATCAGGACGAACTGGGGAGCGCCGAGAAAAGCCAGGCCCGCGAACGCCGCGACCGCCAACGGCAGCGCCCATGGACCTCTGGCGGCGACGAGCCACTGTCGAGCCGCCTCCCGGGGATCCAGTCCGGCCAGACGCGCGCCGAACACCAGGGCGAGTCCGAGGGCCCCGAACAGGACGAAGGCGAGAACCCCGCGCCGCCAGCCTCGCGAATTCACCCGGGCTTCCTAGTTGAACACCTCCGGTGGCCCGTCGAGCCCCGGAACGACCGCCGGACGCGGGGGAAGGGCGGCGAGGGCCGGGCTGGCGGCGGCCCTGTCAAAGGCGGCGAGGATGCGGTCGAACCGCGCCGCGGTGACCGCTTTGAACTCGGGATGGGTGAAGACGTAGAGTTCGGACGCCCTGACCGCCTCCACCACCCTCGCGCCGACCGCGTTGGGATCGATCCCGCTCAGCACCGGCGAGGCCGCTGCCTCGTCCAGCGACGCCGGACGCTCGTCGACGCCATAGCCGGCGGGCCGGTTGCGGCGGCTTTCGTGGATCCGGGTCTTCACGAACCCGGGGCAAAGGATCGAAACGCCGATATCGCGCGGGGCGAACTGTACCGCCCATCCCTCGCTCATGGCCACGACGGCGAATTTGGTGGCGCTGTAGGGCTCCATCATCGGCGGGCTGATCATTCCGGCCATCGACGCCGTATTGACGAAGTGGCCGCCCTCGCCGTGGCTTTCGATGAGCGGAGAGAACACCTCGACCCCGTGGACCACGCCCATCAGATTGACGTCGACCACCCAGTTCCAGTTTCCCTCGCCGACCGTCCCCACCGGGCCGCCCGCCCCGACCCCCGCGTTGTTGCAGACCACGTGGACCTTGCCGAATTTGGCGATGGTCTCGAGCGCGGCGGAGCGCATGGCGTCGCGGCTGGAAACGTCACACACAACCGCCTCGGCGCGCACCTGCTCGGCGCGGAGCCCCTCGACCGCCGTTTGCAAGGGGCCCGACTCGATGTCCGCGATCATCACCGACATGCCCTCCCGGCCGAACGCCCGGGCCATGGCAAGGCCGATACCGCTGGCGCCCCCCGTGATGAACGCCACCTTGCCTTTCAGATCATTCATTGCTCTTCCCTTTTTCAACCGCGGACGAAGACATAGCGGGCTTGGCGGCCGCCGTCGCCCGGTTGCCTCGCGGGAGCGTCGCGCCTAGAAAGCGGCCCCTCCCCGTGAGCCCACCCCGAGTCGCCATCGATGTTCGCCGAATCCGCCACCTTGCGCCGCATCAAGCCGGCCGCCACCGTCGCGGCCAGCGCCCGGGCGAGGGCGCTGCGCGCGGCCGGACGAGACATCATCTCGCTCGACGCCGGCGAACCGGATTTCGACACGCCGCGAAACATCAAGGACGCCGCCATCGCCGCCATCGCCGCGGGCAAGACCAAATACACCGACGTCGACGGCATCCCCGAGCTCAAGGCGGCGATCTGCGCCAAATTCGCTCGTGAGAACGGCCTTTCCTACAAGCCCTCGCAGATCAACGTCTCCCCCGGCGGCAAGCCGGTGATCTTCAACGCCATGGTCGCCAGCCTGAACCCCGGCGACGAGGTGGTGATCCCCGCGCCCTATTGGGTGAGCTATCCCGACATGGTCCTCCTCGCCGGAGGGGTTCCGACCTTCGCCGCCACCCGCGCCGAGGACGGGTTCAAACTCTCGCCCGCCGCGCTCGAGGCGACGATCGGCCCGCGAACCCGCTGGCTGATCCTGAACTCCCCGTCCAACCCGTCGGGCGCCGCTTACACGCGCGAGGAGTTGGCGGGTTTGGCGCGGGTGCTTCTGCGCCATCCCCAAGTCTGGATCCTGACCGACGACATGTACGAACACCTGGTGTTCGGCGACTTCGAATTCACCACCATCGCCCAGGTGGAACCGGCGCTCTACCCGCGAACCCTGACGATGAATGGGGTGTCGAAGGCTTACGCCATGACCGGCTGGCGGATCGGCTACGCCGGGGGTCCCGAACCGCTCATCGCGGCCATGCGCAAGGTGATGAGCCAGACCACCTCCAACCCCTCCTCGATCTCGCAATGGGCGGCGGTCGAGGCGCTGAACGGCCCCCAGGATTTCATCGAGACCCGGGCCCGCGCCTTCGAGGAACGACGGGATCTGGTGGTTTCCATGCTCAATCAGGCCCGGGGCCTCGAATGCCCGACGCCGGAGGGCGCCTTCTACGTCTTCCCCTCGTGCGCCGGCCTGATCGGCAAGCGCGCGCCAAGCGGCAGGCTCATCGCCAACGACAACGACTTCGCGGTCGAGCTTCTGGACTCCGAAGGGGTTTCGGTGGTTTTCGGCGAGGCCTTCGGACTGTCGCCTTTTTTTCGGATCAGCTACGCCACCTCACCCGCCCTGCTGGAGGATGCGTGCGCGCGCATCCAACGTTTTTGCGGGGCGGTCGATTAGACGTCGGCTCGATATTCGCACCGATTTCATGATCGGCCTTGCTGACGTGATGGTCGCCGGAACCGACGAGGCTCGGGTTTCATGCGACTTTTGCGGGACCCCGGTTTGGCCTATCTGACCCACGCATGATCCGCGCCGTCGCCCTGCTCACCCTCCTCGCCCTGTCGCCCACCCTGGCCGCCGCCGCCGCGCGGCTTGGCCTCGACGCGGACATCGGCGCCCAGGGGGTGACGGTGCTGGACAACGGCCAGCCGGTTTTCTTCTATCGCACCAAGTCGGCCAATCCCGGAGCCCAACCGGCGCGACTGGACTATATACACCCGCTGTTCGCCCCCGACGGCGCGGTGCTCACCGAGGACGCGCCCGCCGATCACCCCGACCAACGCGGCCTTTTCTGGTCGTGGGACCGGGTTCTGGTGGACGGCAAGCTGGTCGCCAGCGGCGAGGCGATGACCGGGCTGACCTGGTTCGTGAAGCGGACCCGTTTCGAGGGCCAGGCCGATGGGTCGGCCTTCCTGATCGTCGATGCCGACTGGATCGATCGCTCCGGCCCGGAACTGCGCTATCTCGCCGACGAGACCACGCGCATCCACATCTGGCCCCTCGCGGCGGGACAGACCCGCCGGCTCGACTTCGCGACGACGATCACACCGAAAGTCGCCGGCCTCGCCGTGGCCGGGAGCGCCGACGCCGGCGGCCACGGCGGTTTCATCATTCGCCTCATTCGCCCGCAAAGCCTGGTGTTCGCCTCCGACGGGACTGTCGTTCAGCCGGCGCAAGGCGCGATTTCCGCCGGAACCTCGATGGGCTTTTCGTGGGCCTCGGGACCGGCGTGGAGCGTGGGGCTCTCGTGTCGCGCGAACGGCGCGCCGATCACCCGCTGGGTCCTGCGCCGCGCGCCCTCGGCCCAAAACTGCGTCTTTCCCGGCGCGCAGGCCTACGCCATCCAACCCGGCGCGCCGCTGGACCTCGAGGCCTCCGTCGTTATCCGACCGCGTCGGCGATGAACGAGCCGGTCAGTCTGAGACAGGCGCGCAAGGCTCTCGCGCGGCGGCGGGCGGCGGCGCAAGCGGCGGAAAACCGCGTCCGTTTCGGCCGCGCCAAGGCGGACAAGGCGAAGGACGACGCCGCCCGGACCAGAGCGGATCGCGCGCTCGACGGAGCACGGCGCGAGCCGTGAGCGGTCCGACGGTCGGGTTCTTGCGCAAACGGTCGTTCACCATCGCGGGGCACGGCACCTCCGTCGCCCTCGAGGCGCCGTTCTGGGCGGCGCTGGAGCGCCTCGCCGTCAGTCGAGCCGTCAGCCTCGCAAGGTTGATCGCCGAAATCGACGCCGAGCGCGCCGGCCGCCCGCTCGCCTCTGCCTGCCGCCTCGCCGCCCTCGAACACGTCAAAAACTGAAGGTCACAGCAGGACGCGCTCGCCGGCGCGTCACGGGCGAGCAGGGCTCCGGCCCACTGGCGCGACTCCGGCGCGTCCGCCATATGTTCCGGGGTGTCCGACTCCCCGCGCATCTCCGACCTCGCCCGGGTTTCCGCACCCGACTATCTCGACGGCCTGAATCCCGAACAGCGGGAGGCGGTGGAGGCGACCGAGGGTCCGGTTCTCGTCCTGGCCGGCGCGGGAACCGGCAAGACAAGGGTCCTGACCACCCGCGTCGCCCATATCCTCGCCACCGGCAAGGCGCGCCCGTGGGAGCTTTTGGCGGTCACCTTCACCAACAAGGCGGCGCGGGAAATGCGCGGCCGGATCACCGATATCATCGGCCCGGCGGCCGAGGGGCTGCGGTGGCTCGGCACGTTCCATTCCGTGGCGGCGCAAATCCTGCGGCGCCACGCCGAGCTCGTGGGGCTCAAGTCGAGCTATACGATCATCGACACCGACGATCAGGAACGGCTGATCAAGCAACTCCTCGCCGCCGAAAACATCGACCCGAAACGGTGGACGCCGCGCCACCTCGCCGGGCTGATCGATCAGTGGAAGAACCGCGGCTGGACGCCGGGACAAGTCCCGCCGGCCGAGGGCGCGCATTTCGCCAACGGCCGCGGGACCGCGCTCTACGCGCAATATCAGGACCGATTGCGGGTTCTCAACGCCTGCGACTTCGGTGATCTGCTGCTGCACAATCTCACCCTGTTCACCGGGCATCCCGACGTCCTCGCCGACTACCACCGGCGATTCCACTATCTGCTGGTGGACGAATACCAGGACACCAACGTCGCTCAGTACCTGTGGCTGCGGCTCCTTGCCCAGAGCCGCCGCAACGTCTGTTGCGTGGGCGACGACGACCAGTCGATCTACGGCTGGCGGGGGGCGGAGGTGGACAACATCCTGCGCTTCGAGCGCGATTTCGCCGGGGCCAAGGTGATCCGTCTGGAGCGGAACTACCGCTCCACCGGCCACATCCTCGCCGCCGCCTCCGGTCTGATCGGTGCGAACAAGGCGCGGCTGGGCAAAACCCTGTGGACCCGGGCCGACGGTGGCCAGAAGGTCCAGGTGCGCGGCGTGTGGGACGGGGAAGCCGAATCCCGCCTCGTCGCTGACGATCTCGAGCGCTGGCGGCGACAGAACCGGCGGTACCGCGAGTCCGCGATCCTCGTCCGCGCCTCATTCCAGATGCGGGCCTTCGAGGAGCGTTTCATCCTGCTCCAAATCCCCTACTCGGTCGTCGGCGGCCCGCGATTTTTCGAACGCGCGGAAATTCGTGACGTGCACGCCTATCTGCGCCTGATCCAGTCGCCCGACGACGACCTTGCCTTCGAACGGATCGTCAACACGCCGCGTCGCGGGGTTGGCGACACCACCGTGCAGAAACTGCTGTCCCTCGCCCGGGCGCGCGGCGTTTCGGCCGACGCGGCGGCCCGCGACCTCGTACTGAGCGACGAGTTGACCGCCCGGGCCCGCACGGCCCTGGCGAACTTCCTGCGCGACATGCACCGGTGGCGGGGACAGGCGCAAAGCCTGCCGCATCCGCGCCTCACCGAAACCGTGCTCGAGGAGAGCGGCTACATCGACGCCCTGCGGCTGGACAAGGGACCGACCAGCCAGACGCGGCTCGAGAACCTCAAGGAGGTGGTTCAGTCAATGGCCGCGTTCGAGACGCTGGGCGCCTATCTCGAACACGTCTCCCTCGTCATGGACCTCGACCGCACCGGGGGGAACGAGGACGCGGTCCAGATCATGACCCTTCATTCGGCGAAGGGGCTGGAGTTCCCCCTGGTCTTCCTCCCCGGCTGGGAAGAGGGCGTTTTCCCCAGCCAGCGGAGCATGGACGAGAGCGGTGAAAAGGGTCTCGAGGAAGAGCGCCGCCTCGCCTATGTCGGCCTGACTCGCGCGCGGGAGGAGGCCCGCGTCTCCTTCGCCGCCAACCGCCAAGTCTACGGCCGCTGGACCAGCCAGCTTCCCAGCCGCTTTGTCGACGAACTGCCGATCGCCAGCGTCGAGGCCGCTTCGGAGACCGGCTACTACGGCGGCGGCCCAGGGATGCGCGAGGGTCCCTCCCGATGGGACGAGGTCAATTACGGCACGGGCTACGACAGCCCGGGGTGGAAACGCGCTCAGGCGCGGGGCTACGCCGGCGGCCCTCCCGGGCGCACGCGGATCATCGAGGGCGAGGGTAAACTGGTGGCCATCTCCGATCCGGCGACGCCCTCGGCCTTCGTCCGCGGCGAACGCGTGTTCCATCAGAAGTTCGGCTACGGCCTGGTCACGGCGATCGAGGGAAACAAACTCACCGTCGCCTTCGAACAGGCCGGCGAAAAACGGGTGATCGACAGTTTCGTTGAGCGCGGCTGATCGACGGCCTCCCTATCCCTCGAGATCCTCCTGAAGGATGGCCATTTCGAACATGAACGAGCCGTCCTCGTCCTCGTCCTCATAGATCACGCCGATGAACTCGCCCTTCATCTCAACCTCGGCGGAGTCTTTCTGTTTGGGGCGCGCCTTGACCGCGATATGCGGGTTTCCGAACGTGCGCTTCAGGTGCGCCTGAACGCGGTCGATGTCTTTCTGGTCCAAGAACTGCTCCGGGGAAAACGTCGCCGGAACCCTAGCGTCATTCGCGA
Source organism: Caulobacteraceae bacterium (assembly GCA_039935235.1). Taxonomy (GTDB): domain Bacteria; phylum Pseudomonadota; class Alphaproteobacteria; order Caulobacterales; family Caulobacteraceae; genus Acaudatibacter. The sequence continues at coordinate 8,651 of JBDTKQ010000180.1, read as the reverse complement.
GGGCCGCAAGCCTCAGATGACATAGTCGTAGATTGCCTCGGCCAGGGTGTGATCCATGGATTTGGACGGCTCGTCGCAGGTCGGGCAGTTGACCAGGCGGGCGGGGACGCCGGCGACCGTGCAATGGGCGGGAACCGGTTTGAGAACCACCGATCCGGAAGCAACCTTGGCGTAGTCGCCGACCGAGATATTGCCCAGCACTTTGGCCCCGGCGCCGAGGAGAACGCCATCGCCGATCTTCGGATGCCGATCCCCGCGCTCGGCGCCGGTGCCCCCGAGCGTGACGGAATGGAGCATGGACACCTCGTCGCCGACCACCGCGGTCTCGCCGATGACGATACCCGTGCCGTGGTCGAGGAAAATCCCGCGACCGATCGCCGCCGCCGGATGGATATCCACCTGGAACAGCTCCGACACCCGGCTCTGGAAATAGAACGCCATCGACTCGCGGCCCTCCCTCCACAGCCAGTGGGCCACGCGGTGGCTTTGCAGAGCGAGAAAGCCCTTGAAATAAAGCAGGGGCTGGACATAGCCCTTGCACGCGGGATCGCGCTCCATCCACGCGCGAAGGTCGGCCTCGGCCTTCTCCACAATTGAGGGATCGGCGCCATAGGCCTCGTCGGCTATCTCCCGCAGGCTCAGGGCGCGGAATTCCTGGTCTCCGAGTTTCCTGGCGATCTGATATGAAAGCGCCTCCTCGAAGCGTTCGTGCCGCAGGATCACCGCGCTCATGATCGAGGCGAGGCTGGGTTCGTCGCGGGCGATGTGCTGCGCCTCGTTGCGCAAGGCGGCCCACACCGGCGGCGCGGCGCGGGAGTCCACCACTTCAAGGTATTGAACCATACCGCCCCACTCCTCGCGCGACCGCGTCCACGGCCGATATGGGAATCGGGCGACGCTTGCGCCAGCCCCGGACAAGGAATAGCCGCGCGTGGCCGGCCCCTTCCGAGCGACCGAATCAGGCATTGAATTCCCATGACGACCGCCCCGCCGACGTTCGGCGACCCTCTTCCGGTGACGCCGTCACCCGAGACACTCGCGTTTCTCGCCAGACGCCGGTCGGCATCGGCGCTTGCGCTGCGCGGGCCGGGGCCAACCGACGACGAGCTCGCCAGGCTTCTGACGCTCGCGGCGCGCGTCCCCGATCATGGCAAGCTCGCGCCATGGCGTTTCATCGTCTTGCGCGGGGAGGCCAAGGCGGCGTTCGTCCGCGGCCTGGAGGCAATCGGGGAAGCGCGGAGCGACGGGGCCAAAGCCGTGGCGAAACTCGGCAAGATCCGCACCCCACCGGTCACCGTGGCGGTGGTCTCGCGTGTCGTGGAGGGCGACATCCCCGAGTGGGAGCAGCGCCTCTCCGCCGGCGCGGTGTGCATGCTGCTGATCGTCGCCGCCCAAGCCATGGGCCATGGAGCCAACTGGATTACCGACTGGTACGCCTATGACGAGGCCGCCATCGGCTTGCTCGGTCTGGTTCCCGGAGAGAAGATCGCCGGGTTCGTCCACCTCGGCGCGGCGGCCGAAAGTCCCCTCGAGCGAATTCGTCCGGACCCCGGGACGATCACCACGCGTTGGAGTCCGACGGCTTCCTGAAATGAACGGGAAGCGACCGACCCGTTCGCGCCCGGTTCATCGGAGGGCGCTTGATATGACGATCCCTCGCGCGTGTCGGCTCGTCACGCCGCCCTCGCCCCGACCGCGACGCAGTCTGGAGACATCGGAAAATGAAAACGCTTCTTGCCGGCCTTTTGGCCGTTTCGGCCCTGACGGGGGCGATTCCGGCATCCGCCGCGGACTATAGCCATCGTCATGGCGGCTACGATCACCAAGCCTATCGCCACAACCACCACGGCCGCTCGAATTACAATTGGCGTGCCAACTACGGCCATCACCACTACTATGGTCATCATCACCAATACTATGGCAATCATCACGGCTACCGCGGCGATCGCCACTAACAGCAGAATTGGCGGGGCCGATCTTCGGGTCGGCCCCGTTCGTCTCCCGCAAGCCGGCGCCTATCGACCGCGATAGGCGGGAACGCCCTGATCGGGCAGCCACAGACCTTCGGGGACGGAGCCGGTCTGCCAGAAGACGTCGATCGGAATGCCGCCGCGCGGATACCAATAGCCACCGATGCGCAGCCAGAGCGGCTCGGCGACGGCGGCGATCCGCCGGCCGATCGCCACCGTGCAATCCTCATGGAAGGCGCCGTGGTTTCGGAACGACCCGAGATAGAGCTTGAGGCTCTTGGATTCGATCAGCCACTCGTCCGGCGCATAGTCGATCACCAGACGCGCGAAGTCCGGCTGGCCGGTCACCGGGCACAGCGATGTGAATTCCGGCGCCGTGAATCGCGCGAGATAGAGCTGACCGCTGTGTGGATTGGCCACGCGCTCGAGCCTCGCCACGTCGGGCGAGGCGGCGATCGGCGCGTCGCCCCCGAGCTGGGTGAGATCGGACGTGGTCATGCGCCAGCCCTTAGCCCGGAAAGCTTCCCGCGTGAACGCGCGACAACCGCTCCGCCTCCAGCTATTCAGGCGCGAGACCGCAAGGGAGAGCGTCGATGTCCGGTGGCGACTTCAAGGATTTCGTGGTCCTGGTGACGGGAGCCTCCACCGGATTGGGCCGCGCCATCGCCGTCGAGACGGCCACGCGCGGGGCGGCAACCGTGCTGATCAACTATTCCCGGAGCGTCGGGGAGGCGGCCGAGACCGCCGCCCGGGTCACGGCCGCGGGCGCAAAGGCGATCGTCGTTCAGGGGGACGTCGCGAACGACGCGGACTGCCAAAAGATCGCCACCGCCGCCGCGCCGTTCGGCCGGATCGACGCGCTGTTCAACAATGCCGGGGTCACCAAGTTCGCCAACGACCACGGCGATCTCGACGCCGTTTCCGGCGACGATTTCCTGCGCATCTACAGTGTCAACGTCGTCGGCGCCTTTCAGATGATCCGCGCGGCCCGCGCCCTTTTGGAAGCGGGGCCGCGGCCGGGGGCGGTGGTCAACACCGCGTCGGTGGCGGGGGTCATCGGAATCGGCTCGTCGGTGCCTTACGCCGCCTCCAAAGGGGCGTTGGTCACCATGACCCTGTCCCTTGCCCGGGCGCTGGCCCCCGCGATCCGGGTCAACGCGATCTGTCCCGGGTTCATCGACACCCCGTGGTTCGGCAACGCCATGCCCGCCGAGAGACTGGAGCGGATGCGCGAGGGCGTCGCGCGATCGATGCCCCTCAAGGTCGCCTCCACCGCCGAGGACATCGCCGGCGCCGCGGTGTTTCTCGCCTCTCCCGCGTCGCGCCATGTCACCGGCGAGGCGCTGATGGTCGATGCCGGCCTTCACCTCGGCTACGCCCCCCTCGCCATGCGGTGATGCGTCAGCGGAAATTCAGCGGCACGAGCAAGTCTATTCCGAAGGTGAACTGGCTCCTCGAACCTCCGGGAAAGCCGCTGAACGGGGTCGTTCCGCCGGCGAGCACCGTATCAAATCGCACCTCGGGCCGGATGGCGGTTCCGTCGATCAGCCTGGGCAGGTGGGACGGCTTGAGATTCATGCCCAAAGTGATTGCGCCATAGGTGGTCGCCCCGCCGCCGTATGAAGTGTTCGGCCGACCCGTCGCGGCATCGATGAAATCGAGGTTTCCGGGAAACGCGGCGACATAAAAACCTTGTGCGTCGCGCCACGCCTCGGCGCGAAGGCCGGCGGTGATCTCGGGGCTGAGGACATAGGTGAAATACTGTACCACCCCGCCGCCCCGGGTGGCCGCCCCATCGTCGACGATATAGTTGCCCTCGGTGATCGAGGTCAGCTTGTCGGTGATCTTCCACGTGACCAGCACGTCGCTCAGATAGCGATTGTAATCGCCGACATTGGTTCCCGCGCCGAGTGCGCCTTCCGGGAGTTCCGGGCCAATGTGGGTCAGGGCGAGCACCGTCACGCGGCTGAAATTCAGGCCGAAGCCGGCGATGAAATGGAACCGCGCGTCGTTGAACCCACCCGCGGTTCCAAGCGAGGTGTTCACCCCCGTGTCGTAGCCCGTATAGATATCGAGCACCGGATTTACGTGGGTGGTGGCGAGCACCCCGGTGTGTTTGAACGGAATTCCGAAGTTGAACAGATAGCTGTGCGAGTAGAAGAAATTGCCCGAGGGATCGATGGTTTCCTCGCCGAGCGGGGTGACATATTGCCCGGCTTTCACATCGATCCCGCCCTTGGTCAGGACCGGCAGGTGGACGGTGACGTTGGCCTCGACGAGATCCACCTGGTTCAGGCGGCCGGTCACCCGATCGAGTTCGCCGATGAAATGGGTGTAGCGGGCGTCGGAGCCGTAGAGGCCCTGCACCTTGAAGCCCACGTCGATGCCGGCGGCCTTCGGGTCGATGTCCCGCTCGAAGGTGGGCGTCGCCTGGTTGAGCAGATATTTGTTGGCCTTGTCGGTAAACAAATGGCCGAAGTTTATCCCGTTGTCCGGTCCGGCCGGATTGATCGTGATCCCTGACTCTACCTGTCCCTTGACCTTCACGGTCCTGAACCATGCCTCCGAGGCGACGGGCGGCGCGGGAGCGGGCGGCTCCGCCGGAGCGGACGCGGTGGCCGTGGTTTCGCCGGGGGCCGGCGTCGATTGGTCCTCCGCCCACGCCCCGTGCGCCAGAGCGAGAGCCACGATCGTCCCGGCAAGCAAAGTCGGATTGCGGTGATTCATCGTGAGGTCGCCTGCGGTGTCTTGGACCGAAGGCTTATCGGCGGCCGCCCACGCTGCGTCGCAACCGGCGCAGCCCACGACGACTTTCGCGAGTCTCGCCCGATTTTGTTGCACCGCGACGCGGCTTCCGCGCGATTTGCGGTCAGCGGGGGTCGCGCGGCCTTCACGGCGAACGACCCCATCAACAGTTCGCTGGTCAAATGAAGCATCGACACGGCCCCGCTCAGGCTGGAAATTATTCCGCGAGACCGTGAAAGGTCAGCACGCGCCTTGGCCACGGCCGATAAGGGCGGTGTAAAAGGATCCAGCCGATGACCCGCACCGCCGATGAGAAACGCGCCGCCTTTCGCCGCCTCCATACGTCGGGCTGTTTCGTGATCCCCAACCCGTGGGACGTCGGCTCCGCCATCGCCCTGCAAGCCCTCGGCTTTTTCGCGCTCGCCTCGACCAGCGCCGGAATGGCGTGGTCAATGGGTCGGCCGGACAATCGCGTGACCCTCGACGCGGCGCTCGCTCACCTGACGGCGCTGGCCGCCGCCGTGGACATTCCGGTCAACGCCGATTTCGAGGGGGCCTTCGCGGTCGAACCCGACGACGTCGCCGCCAATGTCGGCCGCGCGGTGAAAACCGGCGTCGCCGGCCTCTCAGTCGAGGACTCGACCGGGAACCCCGACCGGCCTCTGTTCGACCGCACCCTGGCGGTGGAGCGGATCGCCGCCGCCCGCGCGGCTATCGACGCCGCCGGCGGCGGGGTCGTCCTCACCGCCCGCTCGGAAGGGTTCATCGCCGGTCGTCCCGACCTCGCCGAAACCGTGCGGCGGCTGACCGCGTTCGCCGAAGCGGGGGCGGACTGCCTCTACGCCCCGGGACTGAACGACGAGTCCGATATCCGCCAGGTGGTGCGCGCCGTCGCGCCCCGCCCGGTCAACGTCCTGACGCTCGGCCATTCGGTCGCCGACCTCGCGGCCATGGGCGTGAGGCGGATCAGCGTCGGCGGCTCCCTCGCCCGAAGCGCCTGGGGCGGATTCCTTCGCGCCGCGCGAGAGATCGCCGATCAGGGGACCTTCGCCGCCTTCGCCGATGGCGCCCCGGGACGGGAATTGAACGGGCTGTTCCAACGCCGATAGCCCTCGTCCGGGGAACCGGATCGCTCAGAGGCCGGCGACCGCCTGCTCGGCTCTGGCGAAAAGCGCGGGGTCTATGGTCAGGCCCGATGCGGCCGCATTTTCCTCGACCTGTTCGGGACGGCTGGCGCCGACGATAGCGGAGGCGACGTTCGGCTCGCGCAGAACCCAGGCGAGGGCGAATTGGCTGAGCGAGACACCGGCCTCGGCGGCGATCGGCTTCACCTTCTCCACCGCCGCGAGCACCTCGGGCGCCATCAGGCGCTTGATGAACCCGCCCATCGTCTCGCTGGCGGCGCGGGAATCGGCCGGCGGCAGCGCGCCGGGCGAATATTTCCCGCTGAGAACCCCTTGCCCCAGGGGCGACCAGACGATCTGGGAAATCCCGTTCTCGCGGCACAGGGGAAAGATTTCCGTCTCCGGCTCGCGCCACAGCAATGAGTATTGCGGCTGGCTGGAAACGAACCGTTCGACCCCGGCCATCGCGATCGCGGCGCGGATCTTGTCGGCCGGCCATTCGGAAAAGCCGATGTAGCGCACCTTGCCCGATTTCACCGCGTCGGTGAGGGCCGACATGGTCTCCTCCAAAGGGGTCGCCGCGTCGTAGCGGTGGCACTGGTAGAGATCGATCGTCGAAACGCGCAACCGCTTGAGCGACGCGTCCAGTTGCTTGACGATCTGCTCCCGCGAAAGGCCGCGGTCGGTCTCGCTCATCGGGAAGAAGACCTTGGTCGCCATCACATAAGAGTCACGGGGAATCCCGGCGAGGGTGTCGCCCAGAAAGGTCTCCGCCGCCCCGCGGCCATAGCCGTTGGCGGTGTCGATCAGGGTGATGCCGACCTCGAGCGCCTTGCGCACGCACGCCGCCGCGCGATCCCGCTCCACGCCCACGCCGTAGGTGAGCCACGAGCCGAGAGAAATCTCCGACACCGTCAGGTCGCTGCTTCCGAGTTTGCGATATTTCATGGGGAGTCCTTGGTTAGGGCGGGGAATGGGGGAAGGCGCGGGGGCCGCCTCACGTTCCGAGAATGTCGATCATAAGCCTGCGGTAGCTTTCGGCTATGGCGTCCCGCGACACATGACGGCCCGCCGCGACCACCTTGCGGCCGCCGCGCCACACCGCCTCGACCGCGCCGCCGCCGGCGGCGAATATCCACCCGTCGAGAAGGGCGTCGCCGGTCCGACCGGCGAGCGACGGGTGCGCCAGGTCGAGCGACACGATGTCCGCCGGTGCGCCGGGCCGAAATCCCGCCTCTCCCGCGCCGAGCGCCCGGGCGCCGCCGCTCGAGCTGCCATCGAACAGGGTCCTTCCGACAGATGCGCCCTCCCCCGTCGCGAGCACCCCCCGGCTCCGGCGCGTGACGCGCTGGACGTATTCGATCGCGCGGAGCTCACCCGCCGCGTCGATGAGCACATTGGAATCCGTGCCGATGCCGAACCGGCCCCCCGCGTCGATGTAGGCGCGGGCGGGAAACACGCCGTCGCCCAGATTGGCCTCCGTGATCGGACAAAGGCCGGCCACGGCGCCGCTCGCCGCGAGCGCCCCGGTTTCCGCCCCGGTCAGGTGCGTCGCGTGGATCAGGCACCAGCGATCATCGATCGCGGCGTTTTCGAGGAGCCACTCGACCGGGCGGCGTCCCGACCAGGCGACGCAGTCTTCCACTTCCAGAACCTGTTCGGCGGCATGGATGTGCACCGGGCCGCCGGCGCAAAGGGTCGTCACGGCGGTGAGTTCGGCGGCCGTCACCGCACGGAGGCTGTGGGGGGCCACGCCGAGCACCGCGTCCGGCAAGCCGGCCACCGCGCGGCGGGCGCCGGCGAAAAGTTCGGCGAAACCATCCAGATCGCTGATGAAACGCCGCTGACCGGCGGTCGGGGCCGCCCCGCCGAAGCCGCCATGGGCGTAAAACACCGGCAGGAGCGTCAGGCCGATCCGGGTTTCCCCGGCGGCGGCGGCGATGCTCTCGGCCATCTCCGCGGGGTCGGCGTAGGGCGCGCCGGTCGGATCGTTGTGCAGATAGTGGAACTCGCCGACCCGGGTGAAGCCGCTTTCGAGCATCTCGATATAGGCGAGAGAGGCGATGGTCCGGACGTCTTGCGGCTCTAGGCGGCCGAGGAACCGGTACATCACCTCCCGCCACGTCCAGAAGTCATCGTGAGCGGGCCCGCGGGTTTCGGCGAGGCCGGCCATGCCGCGCTGGAAAGCGTGGCTGTGGACATTGCAAAGCCCGGCGACCGCCGCCCCGCCGCGCTCATCGCCCGCTCGCGGCGGCTCGCCGGCGTCGATGGCGGCGATGCGGCCTTCATCCACGGCGATCCGCACATCCCTCGCCCAACCGCCGGGAAGCAGCGCTGCGTCGAACCAAAGGACCTGCATCGGCGCGCGCTCCTTGTGGCGGGCGAATAGCTCTAGACATGATCGGGCCGTCGGCAAACCATGCACGCGGAGACCACGGGAGCCTCGATGGCATGCGATCGGATCTGGCGGGATGCGCGGCTGGCGACGATGGTCGGGGGCGCACCGGGTCTTGGCGAGATCGACGACGGAGTGATCGCCTGCAAGAACGGGACAATCGTCTATGCCGGCGCCGCCGAGGCCGCCCCGAACATGGACGCCGCCGAGATCGTCGTTTGCGAGGGGCGATGGATTACCCCCGGATTGATCGACTGCCATACCCACATCGTTTACGGCGGCAACCGCGCCGGTGAGTTCGAGCAGCGCCTCGCCGGAGCGAGCTACGAGGAAATTGCCCGCGCCGGCGGCGGTATCCTTTCCACCGTCACCGCGACGCGGGCGGCGGACGAACAGTCGCTCACCGCCGGCGCCCTT
>JBDTKQ010000179.1:0-3438 GCA_039935235.1 Caulobacteraceae bacterium | reverse complement strand
GGGACGGTCGATGATGAAGGCGTCGGGAGTGTCGATGGCGGTCTCGTCGCGGTTGCCCGAGACATACCACATGACCACCTTGTCGCCCTTGCGGATGGTCTTGCCGCCGAGTTCCACATCCTCGAGCGCGGTGCGCCGCATGTGCGCCAGGGGCGTTTGCCAGCGGATGATTTCCGGAACCATGCCGGGGATCATGTCGGGACGATTGCGCAGTTTCTCGTACTGATCGGGATGGCGGTTGAGCGCCACGAGGCCGCCGGTGATCGAGTTGCGGGTGGTGTCGTTGCCGCCGACGATCAGGAGAATGAGGTTCCCGAGATATTCGTCCGGATTCATGGTCCGGGTCGATTCGCCGTGCGCCATCATCGAAACGAGATCCCCGCGCGGTGGGGCGTTCACGCGCTCGTTCCACAGGCCGAGGAAGGCCGCGAGGCACTCGGCCAGCTCCGCCTGTTTCGCCTCCTCGGTCTCGACCAAGGCGCCCGGCCCCGGAAAACAGGTGGCCACGTCCGACCAGTGGGTCAGCCGCCGCCGCTCGGCGAACGGGAAATCGAACAGGGTGGCGAGCATCTGGGTGGTCAGCTCGATCGACACCCTGTCCACCCAGTCGAAGGTCTCGCCAACGGGGAGGGCGTCCAGGATACCGGCGGCCCTCTCGCGGATGATCGGCTCCAGGGTCGCCAGATTGTGCGGCGAGACCGATGGGCTCACCACTTTGCGCTGGGCGTCGTGGCGCGGCGGATCCATGGCGATGAAACTGGGGCGGCGAAGGTCGGGCCGGGCGTCGCGGATGGTGATGCCGCCCAGCGCCGCGTCGGAGGAAAAAGCGGCGTGGTTGGTGTCCACCGCCATGATGTCGTTGTACTTCGTCACCGACCAATAGGGACCGAATTCGCTCTGGCGGCACCAATGCACCGGGTCTTCCGCGCGAAGGCGCGCGAACCACGGCCAGTGACTGTCGGTGGCGAAAAGCTCGGGGTCGCCGACGTGGAAATCCGCCAGCGGAGTCGCGTAAGCCTTCGCCCGGGCCTCGTCGATGTGCGTGGCGCCATCGGCCATGGTGGCTCTCCCTCGTTGAACGTCAGGCGACGATGCGCACCGGCATGGTCTCATAGCCCTTGACGAAATTGGACCGCAACCGGCGGATATCGCCGACGATCTCGATCATCCTGAACCGTTTGAGCATTTCTTCCCAGACGATTCGAAGCTGCATTTCCGCTAGCCGGTTGCCGACGCAGCGGTGAACGCCGAAGCCGAAGGCGACGTGCTGGCGGGGCCGCGGCCGGTCGATGACGAAAGCGTCCGCGTCGTCGATGACGCTCTCGTCGCGGTTGCCCGAGACGTACCACATGACCACCTTGTCCCCCTTGGCGATCCTCTTGCCGCCGATCGTGGCGTCGGCCGTGGCCGTGCGGCGCATGTGAGCCACCGGGCTTTGCCATCGGACGATCTCCGGCACGGCGGTTTCGAGGAGGGCGGGGTTTTCCCGCAGCCGACGATAGGCGTCGGGGTCGCGGTTGAGGGCGAGAAGCGCGCCGCTGATCGAGTGGCGGGTAGTGTCGCTCCCGGCCACGGTCAGAAGGACGATATTGCCGATATATTCCATCGGATCGTCGCTGGCGGTCGCCTCGGCGTTGGCCAGCATGGAAATCAGATCGTTCCGCGCCGGCGCGCCCTTGCGTTCGTTCCACAGGGCGATGAACTGGCTGAAGGTGGCGAAACTCTCGGTCTGACGGCGGGCTTCCTCTTCCGGGCCGGCACCGGGCTCGGGACCCGAGAGGATCAGGTCCGACGCGCGCGGCAACATCCGCCGGTGCTCGAAGGGAAAATCGAACAGGGTCGCCAGCATCTGGCTGGTGAGCTCCACCGAAACACGATCGACAAAATCGAAAGTTTCGCCGACCGGCAGGTCGTCGAGGATCCGTGCCGCCCGCTCGCGGATCAGAGGGGCCATGATCGCCATGCTGGCGGTGGAGAACATCGGGGCGACGACCTTGCGTTGGGCGTCGTGAACGGGCGGATCGAGGCTGATGAAGCTGGGCCGCCCACGGTCGCGGGCATCCTCGGGCGGGTCGAAGATGCTGATTCCGCCCAGCGCCGCGTCCGAGGAAAATGTCTCGTGATCGCCCTCCACGGCGATGATATCGTTGAACTTCGTCACCGACCAATAGGGACCGAACTCGCTCTTTGGCGTGTAGTGAACCGGGTCCTCGGCCCGCAGCCGCTCAAACCAGGGCCAATGGGTGTCGGTGACGAAATGCTCGATGTCGGCGACGTGGAACGCGTCGAGGGGCGTCGCCCACGCCCGCGCCCGCGCCTCGTCCGCGATCGATCCGTGTCCATCCGCCAAGGGCGCGTCCTCCGACGCCCAGCTTAACGGCGCGGCGGCGGAAGGGTAGGGGATTTTTGCGCCTCTCTTTCGGTAGAGGTGTCCGCTTGCGGTCCGCGCGGGGGTACCCGAATATCGCGGCGCATCCGAGAGGCTCCGCCCATGACCCAGTTCCGCGCCGTCACCGACGATTTCGCCGTCTGCGCCCAGATGACGGTGGAGGACGTGGCCGCGGCCAAGGCGGCGGGGTTCGGCCTGATCGTCGACAATCGCCCGGACGGCGAGGTTCCTGGCCAAGCCACCGCGGACGAGATCGAAGCGGCGGCGCGGGCTCATGGTCTCGCCTTCGTCCACATCCCGGTGGTCGGGCGGCCCACCGAGGCACAGGTCGCGGCGGTGCGCATGGCTTTGGCCGCGACCGACGGAAAGGCGGTGGCCTATTGCCGCTCGGGCACCCGCTCGATCACCACCTGGGTCCTCGGCCGCCCGGCCGGCGAACGCGAGGAAGCCGTCCGCCGCGCCGCCGAGGCGGGCTACGATCTGTCCGGGATCCTGCCCTGACGGGCGGGGAGGGTAGGTGACGCCAGTCCGCGCGTGAACCCAAGGCGAGCCCTACGACGGCTCCGCCTTCGGCCGTCTTCCTTCAATGCGGCCCCCAGTGGTCGGAGGTGCGATGCATGTCGCCCACCGTTTCCTCGGCATGGAGCGCCTGCTTTTCCCATTCACGCCGATTTTGGCACACCTGCCGGGTTATCCGGCTCCCGGTGAAGGTTGTCGCTTTACAGACAATCTTGTCGCCATAGGCCGTGTCGACCTTCGCGGCCTGGGCCGCGGGAAGCGTCGGGGCGTCTGACGCCGCCTGAGCCGCGACCGGGGCGGCGGAGACCGCCAACAGGACACCGAGAACCGCTGTTCTCCCTCCGGCCATGGGCCACACCTTCCGCAAAAAACGACAGGTTCCGGGCGGAAGACGATATGCGCCGCTCTGCGGATGTCAAGCCGGCCATCCGTCGACGGGAAAGCCGCCGACGGCCTTAGTGGGTCGTCGGCACGAGGTGACTGGAACTCTGCTGGAAATTGTCGACGCCGCGCGCGGCGTCCGCGGCCTG
>JBDTKQ010000178.1:0-2013 GCA_039935235.1 Caulobacteraceae bacterium | reverse complement strand
GGGGCGCGGCGCGAGGCGCTCTCCGCTTTCGGGGACGACCGCGTGCTTCTTGAGAAGTTCATCACCCGACCCCGCCACATCGAGGTTCAGGTGTTCGGCGATTCCCATGGCGCCGTGGTGCATTTGTTCGAGCGGGATTGTTCGCTGCAGCGTCGTCACCAGAAGGTCGTCGAGGAGGCGCCGGCGCCAGGCATGGACGCGGAAACCCGCGACGCTCTGTGCGCCACGGCCGTGCGCGCGGCCGAAGCGGTCCGCTATGAGGGCGCCGGCACCATCGAGTTCATCGCCGATTCCTCGGAAGGGCTGCGGGCCGACCGTATCTGGTTCATGGAAATGAACACCCGCCTCCAGGTGGAACACCCCGTCACCGAGGCGATCACCGGTCTCGATCTGGTGGAATGGCAATTGCGCGTCGCTTCGGGGGAGCCGCTTCCCCTTTGTCAGGACCAGATCTCCATGTCGGGCCACGCCATCGAAGCGCGGCTCTACGCCGAGGATCCGGCGGCGGCCTTTCTCCCGTCCACCGGTCCGCTGACCCGGTTCCATCTGCCTGTCGGCGTTCGGGTCGACGCCGGCGTCGAACAGGGCGGCGAAGTCAGCGCCTACTACGATCCGATGATCGCCAAGTTGATCGCCCACGCTCCCGGGCGGGAGGCCGCCGCCCGGGCGCTCGCCGACGCGTGCCGCGAGGTGGAGGTCTGGCCGGTGAAGACCAACGCCGCCTTCCTCGGTCGCCTTGTCGACGATCCCGATTTCCTCGCCGGCGCGGTGGAGACCGGCTTTATCGACAGCCGGATCGGAATGCTCGTCGCCGATCCCGCGCCGATGCTTTCGCCGGCCATCGTCCGCGCCCTCGAAGGGGGCCGGGTGGATGGGGAAACCGACCCGTGGTCGTCTCTCGGCGGCGGCGCGCGCTTTCGCCTGAATCGTGCTCCGGCCGAAACCGCTTGGGTGGTGGTCGACGGGGAGTCCACGCAGGTCCGGTTCGACGGCGCCCGCGGAACGGTGGCGATCCGCATTGGACCGGGCGAGGCCGTCGCATTCGCGGACGGGGCAGCGCGTCGGTTCAGCCTCGCACGGGCGGACAGGGGCGCCGCCCGCGCCGCCGCCGGCGACGGGGGGATACGCGCGCCGATGCCGGGACGGATCGTCTCCCTCGCCGCCAAGGTTGGCGACGCGGCGGTGGCGGGGGAGACCCTGGCCGTGCTCGAGGCGATGAAGATGGAGCACGCCCTCGTCGCCCCTTTCGCCGGCAAGGTGATCGAGGTCCTGGCCGGCGAGGGCGATCAGGTGATCGAAGGCGCGGTGGTGATCCGGCTCGAACCCGCAACCGCCTGATCGTGGCCCTCCATCTGATCAAGCTGTGCGTCGGCTGCGACACCGTCGAGGCCTTGCTCGCCTGGCGAGCGGCCCAGACCGATGGCGGCCCGTGGATACTGCGCACCCGCCAGACCCCGCGCCGGGCCGCCGAACTCATCGCCGGCGGGTCGCTCTACCGGGTGTACAAGGGCGAAATACTTTCGCGGCAGCGAATCCTGTCCGTCGCGACCGTCGTCGCCGGTGCGGCCGCGCGCTGCGAGGTCACCCTCGACGCCGCCGTGGTGCTCACGGCGCCCACACCGCGCCGGGCGTTTCAGGGCTGGCGCTACCTCGCGCCGGGCGACGCGCCGCCCGATCTCACCGGCAACGGGGAGGGCGGGGCGGTGCCCCCGATCCTCGCGCGACAGTTGCGCGAAATGGGCGCGTGGTGACCGGTCACGCCGGAACGTTGTCGAGCAGCCGGGTCCGCCCCAGACGCGCGGCGGCGAGGATCCGGGCGGGGGGGGTCGTCGCCCCAGGGTCCCGGCGCGCCAGGGTGTCGGGCGCCCTCGTCTCGAAATAGTCCACCGCGTCGAACCCGGCGGCGAGGAGGGTGCGCGTGCCCTCCGCCTCGACGGCGCTCACCGCCTCGCCGGCGGCGATCCGGCGCGCCGCGCGCTGCAACGCCCGGTGGAGCGCGGGCGCGACCGCCCG
>JBDTKQ010000177.1:0-3292 GCA_039935235.1 Caulobacteraceae bacterium | reverse complement strand
AGCAAGGTCGCCGCCGAACGGCTGGTCGAGCGGATGATCGCGACGCGAGCGCTTCCGGCCGTGATCGTCAATCCCTCGACCCCTATCGGACCGCGCGACATCAAGCCGACGCCCACCGGCCGGATCGTCGTCGAGGCGGCGAACGGGCGGATACCGGCCTTCGTCGATACCGGACTCAACCTGGTTCACGTCGACGACGTCGCCGACGGTCACATCCGGGCGCTCGAATTGGGAAAGATCGGCGAGCGCTATATCTTGGGCGGCCAGAACGCCTCCTTGCGCGAACTGCTGGCGACGATCGCCGCCCTCACTGGCCGCAAGGCGCCGACGGTCAACCTTCCGCGCGCGCCGCTCTATCCCCTGGCGTGGGGAGCCGAGGCCGTGGCGCGGGTCACCGGCAAGGAACCGTTCGTCACCCGCGACGCCCTCGCCATGGCCGCCCACCACATGTTCTTCACTTCGGCCAAGGCGGAACGGGATCTGGGCTTTTCGGCCCGGCCGTACGGCGAGGCCCTCGTCGACGCCCTTGCGTGGTTCCGCACGGCGGGACGGCTGTGGTGATCTGGCTGCTGGCGGCGGGGGCGTGTCTGGCGGCATGGCTGGCGCTGATTTTCGGGCGCGGGTTCTTCTGGCTGGCGCGCGAGCGGGACGACCGTGGTCCGGCGCCGCCGATCCCGCCGCGCTGGCCTTCGGTGATCGCCGTGGTTCCGGCGCGCGACGAGGTCGACGTGATCGCGCGCTCGATCGGCAGTCTGCTCGACCAGGACTATCCGGGCGACTTTCGCGTGATCCTCGTCGATGACGACAGCGGCGACGGCACCGCCGCCGCGGCCCGCGCGGTCGCCGCCGGCGAGCGGCTGGACATCGTCGCCGGGAGGCCCCTCGCTCCCGGCTGGACCGGGAAACTGTGGGCGGTCCAACAAGGGATCGCTCGGGCGACGACCGCCGGCGCGCCCGACTTTCTGCTGCTCACCGACGCCGACATCGCCCACGCGCCGGACAATCTTCGTCGTCTCGTGGCCCGCGCCGAAGCGGGCGATCTGGCCCTCGTCTCGCTGATGGCGAGGCTCACGGTGGAAACCGGGGCCGAGCGAATGATGATCCCCGCCTTCGTCTTCTTCTTCGCCATGCTGTTCCCGTTTCGCTGGGTGGCCGATCCGCGCCGCGGGACGGCGGCGGCTGCCGGAGGATGCATGCTCGTGCGACGCGAGGCCCTCGAGGCGGCCGGTGGGGTCGAAGCGATCCGCGCCTCGATCATCGACGACTGCGCCCTCGCCGCGCGGCTCAAGACGCGGGGGCCGATCTGGCTTGGACTGACGGGACGCGCCCACAGTCTTCGTCCGTACACGGGTTTTGCCGAGATCGGGCGGATGATCTCGCGATCCGCCTATGCCCAACTGGGCTATTCGCCGGGACTGCTGGCGGGAACCATCCTGGGCATGGGGATCGTCTTCGTGGCCGGACCGGCGGCGGCGGTCTTCGGCGTCGGAGCCGCGCGCCTCGTGGGGCTCGCGGCATGGCTGGCGATGGCTCTGGCGTTCCAGCCTATGCTGCGGTTCTATCGGGTCTCGCCGCTGTGGGGCGTCGCCCAGCCGGCGATCGGGGCGCTCTACACCCTGTTCACCATCCGGTCGGCGGTTCAGGTCTGGGGGGGCCGCGGCGGACTGTGGAAAGGCCGGCCGCAAGCCATGGGAGCGACCTCGTGATCGACGGGGACGTTTTTGATTCGGGGAAAGGCGCCGGGGACGAGAATTTCCCCGTCGGCTCGTTCCTGATCGCGCCCCGCCACCGGCCGGTGGTCATGGCCTTCTACCGGGTGGCGCGGATGGCCGACGATGTCGCCGATCACCCCACCGCCTCGCGTATGGCCAAGCTGGCGCGGCTGGGCGCCATCGAGGCTGGTCTCACGGGGATGGACGACGCGGTTTCGCAAGCCGCTCACCTTCGCCGCCTTCTTTCCGAGCGGGGGATTACCGATGCCCACGGCCGCGACCTGATCGCCGCCTTCCGCCTCGACGTGACCAAGTCGCGGTACGTCGATTGGGCCGAGCTTATGGACTATTGCCGGCTCTCGGCCGCGCCGGTGGGACGGTTCATGCTGGATGTCCATGGCGAGGACCACGCCGTGTGGCCCATGTCCGACGCCTTGTGCGCCGCGCTGCAGGTCATCAACCATCTTCAGGATTGCGGGGAGGACTACCGGGCTTTGGACAGGGTTTATCTTCCCCGCGATGCAATGACCGCCGCGGGAGCCCGGATCGCGGCCCTCGGCGCCGCGCGTGCGACACCGGCGTTGCGCCGCGTCATCGAAGGGCTCGCCCGTCGCGCGCAGGAGCTTCTGACCGACGCCGCGCCGCTCGCCGCCGCGGTCGGGGATCGCCGGCTGGCGCTGGAGATCGGGGTAATCCATCGGCTCGCCGCCGGCCTGGCGCACCGCCTGACGCGGCGCGATCCGCTTTTCGAGCGCGTGCATCATCGCCCGGTGGAAGCCCTTGGGGGAGCCCTCCTCGGCGCGGCCGGGGTTCTCATGGGGAGCGCGGGGTCTCGGCAAAGACGCCAAGCGGCGCCATAGGTTCGCCGATGACCGCCGTCACCGATTCACCGAGCCGCCCCGACGAGAGCGCCGATCCGGAGCGCCAGGCGTCGGGAAGCTCGTTCTATTCCGCCATGCGCCTACTTCCCCCCCCCGAGCGCGCCGCGATGTTCGCGATCTACGCCTTTTGCCGCAAGGTCGACGACATCGCCGACGATCCGGGTCCCACGCCCGCCGAGCGGCGAGCGGCGCTTTGCGAATGGCGACGGGACGTGGCGGCGCTCCATGCCGGCGCCGCGCCGCGGCGACTGTTCGACCTGGTCGAACCGACGAGGCGGTTCGGCTTGCGCGAGACCGATTTCATGGCGGTGATCGACGGGATGGAGATGGATGTCGATGAGACCATCCGCGCGCCCTCCTTCGAGAAACTCGACCTCTATTGCGACAGGGTGGCGAGCGCCGTGGGCCGCCTTTCGGTCGCCGTTTTCGGCATGAACGACGATCCTGGCCTCCTCCTCGCCCACCATCTCGGCCGCGCGCTGCAACTCACCAACATTCTGCGGGACCTGGACGAGGACGCCGCCATCGGCCGGCTCTATCTCCCGAACGAAGCGCTGGACGCGGCGGGGATCGCGGCGCGCGCGCCCGACGCGGTCATCGGCCATCCCGCCATCGACCGGGCCTGTCGCTGGCTCGCCGCCAGGGCGCACGCGCACTATACCGAAGCCAACAGGATCCTGGCGGCGAGGCCGGTCGGTC
>JBDTKQ010000176.1:0-4782 GCA_039935235.1 Caulobacteraceae bacterium | reverse complement strand
AGTGGTCGGTCCGAGGCGAGAGACCGCCATCGGCGTCACCCATACGAAGTGGTGGGCGGTGGTGGTCTGGCGTTCGCCGTAGTTGGGTTCGGGAAAGGGGGTGATATTGGCCGATTGGCCGGTGCGCGCGTCCCACCGGCTGATCTTGCCCCCCAGTCCGGAGGCGTAGACGATATCCGGATCGTCCGGATCCGGAATATCGTAATCCCGCTCATCGCCGCCGACCGGGTTCCAGTCGCGGACGCCGATCGCGCCGTAGTCGGACCGGCTGAGAATGCTTACCGTGCCCGAGTCCTGCTGGCCCGAATAGATGCGGTAGGGAAAACGGTCGTCCGTGGCCAGATGATAGAATTGCCCGGTCGGCTGGTTGTACCAACTCGACCACGTGCCGCCGCCGTCCACGGAGATCGTCACCCCCTGGTCGCTTGCCAGCGCCATGTGGCCCGGCCGGGTGGGATCGATCCACACGTCGTGATAGTCATCGCCGCCGGGCGCGCCCTTGACGATCTCACAGGTCTTGCCCCCGTCCGTGCAGCGGCGCACCGACTGGCCGACCAGAAAAACGACGTCCGGATCGTTCGGCGCGACGGCGACCCGGCTTGCGTAATAGCCGGTGAAGGCCGGCTCATCGTTGACCCGCGTCCACGATGCCCCCCCGTCGTCTGACCGGTAGAGGCCGCCGACCTCGGCCGCCGAGATCACCGCGTAGAGGCGAAGGCCGGCGGGCGTGCGGGTCGCGGCAAGGCTTATTCGTCCAAGCGGCCCCGCCGGCCAGCCCTTGCCGCCGAGCCGCGCCCAGGTCGCCCCTCCATCCGACGACCTGTAGACCCCGCTGCCCGGACCGGCGACCGGCGTGAAATAGCTTTGCCAGGGAAATTGCCGCGCTTGCCACGTGGCGGCGAAAACCACGTCCGGGTCCTTCGGATCGGACACCAGATCGACCGCGCCGGTGTCGTCGTCCACCTTCAGGGTGCGCGCCCAGGTCACGCCCCCGTCGAGCGAGCGGAACACGCCGCGATCCGGGCCGGAACCGAAGAAGTCGCCCACCGCCGCCACCAGCACATGATCGCGATCGCGCGGATCGACGAGGATGCGGCCGATGTGACGGGTCTTTTCCAGTCCGAGGGAGGCCCAGGAGCGACCGCCGTCAGCGGTGCGGTAGACCCCCGTCCCCCCGGCCACGTCATAGCGCGGTTCAGGCTGGCCGGCGCCGACATAGACGGTGTTCGAGTCCGACGGGGCCACGGCGATCGCCCCGATCGGCGCCGTCGGCCCGCGATCGAAGAGGGACGACCAAGTACGTCCGGCATTGTCCGTCCGCCACACCCCGCCCCCCGCCGCCCCGAAGTAGAAAGTGTCCGGCGCGCCCGCAACGCCCGCGACCATCTCGCCCCAGCCGCCGCGGAACGGGCCGATCAGACGCCAGCCAAGAGCGCCCCACGGATTCGGCGCCCCGGAGGCGGTCGCCGCCCGGGAAGGCTGGGGCAGCAGAGGGAAGCAGAGCGCGGTGACCGCGGCGGTGAGGCAGCAAAAACGGCGGCGCATGAAGACCCTTGCGGCGAACGAGATGCGCGGACCTTGCGGCGATTGCCCCGCGGCCGCAAGCACGGCGCCGCCTTCAAAAGCCGGATCCTCTGGCGGAGATCGGGGCGCGCCACCACCTGACGGGTGAATGCCGGGTCCCCGGCGATGTGGAGTTTTGCGCCCATGCCCCGTTTTCGCGAACCGGACCTTCACGCCATCCGGCGCAATGTCGACCGTATGGGCCGGCTCTCCGACAATCTCGTGCGGATCGGACCGTGGAGCCTCGGCCTCGATGGGGTCCTGAGCTGGATTCCCGTGGCCGGCGAGATCTACAGCGGGGCGGCGGCGGCGTTTCTGCTCACCCAGGGCGTGCGGGCGAGAGTACCGGTCTCGACCCTGCTGCTGGCGGCGGCGATGATGGGCGGACGCACGGTGATCACCGCGGTGCCTTTCGCCGGCCCGGCGGCCGCGGATCTCCTGACCATGCACAAGTGGTCGGCGCGCCTGATCGTGCGGGCGATCGACAGGAAGCTCGCCGCCGGCGCCACCGGGGCGGCGTCGGCCGGCCGGCGGGCGGGCGCTCGGGCGACCGCCTGATCAGACAGCGCTCAACATCCGCACGAGATTTTCGTTGAAGGTGCGGAACGCCGGCTGGGCAAATCCTTCCTTGCCGAGGCCCCAGGCCCATCGGATCGCACCGGCGTCGAACACCTTCGCTCCCGCCGAAGACTGGAACCAAGTCGCCTCCGCCACCCCCGGCTTGCCATCGGCGTCGATCGCCTCGCCGCGGAAGAGCACGCTGATCCGCGCCTCGTCGATCGCCGGGAGTTGTGACACTCCGGCCTTCCACAGCCGTTTGCCGTCGCCGTCCGGGTCGCGATTGTCCCATTCGTAGCCGACCACATCGGCGGCGGTGTCGCCCACCTTCCAGCCGGTCCCGGCGAAGAGCGGCAGATCGGTGCGCGCCACGCGGTAGGGCGGCCGTTGCGGGCTTGCCGGCTCGAACCAGCCCTGGTAGGCGGCGCCGATCAGCATGGTTTCGGGCCGCCGGCCGCCCCGCCGGAAATTGCTGGTCTCGAGCTGGCCAGGATTGATCGCGCCGGCGCGCCGCACAATGGGATCCGAGGATGTCTTGTAGCAGACCAGTTGGCGCCCCAGATCGGCGCCGCCCGGCGCGCGGTTGAGGTCGCCGTAGCGAATCTGGCAATAGGCGGCGTTCGCGCCGAAAAAGACGGTGTTGCCGCCACGCGCGAAAATCCTGCGCTGAAAGGCGGAAAACTCCTCTCCACTCCAGTATTCGTCATGGGCGCCGACGATCACCAGCCGGTAGCGGTCGATCAGCGCCGGATCGGCGTGGACGTCGAAATCGGCCGCGTAGTCGACGCCGCCGAGGGTCGACGCGATCCCCTCCAGCCACTGCACAAGATAAACGTCGTACTCGAAAAATGACGGCGGCGCGGGGCGGTCGAAGGAGACGATCAGGCCCCGGGTCTCGTCGTCGCCGTTGGGATAGAGGCTGTGCCCCCCCCAAGGGTTATAGGCTTGGTAGGTATTGGTCCCCAATCGGACAAGGACGGCGCCCGAGGCTTTGGGATTGCGCACGATCCACTGGGCCGCGCGCACGTCGCGGGTGGCTGTGGTCTGCTCGACGATATCGGCGGAATAGCAACCGGACGGCCAGCCGCGGGTGTCGATATTGGCGAAGGCCGGGGGCCAGCCGGGGCCGATGGCGGCGGCGGAGGCCGTGGCGCCGCGATAGGAGACGTCGACAAAATCGCTCGCCCACACCGGAACCTGGCCGGTCGCGCCGATGCGAAACACCTCCAGGCGAACACGGCGGGTCGGCTGGCCGGGTCCCCCCGCCGCCATCACATTGAGCGGCTCGCCGGGAAGCAGGCTCTGGCGGTCGGCGTAGGCCCAGATCCGCTGACCCTTGAAGAACTCGGTCCAGATCGCCGGTGTCGACGGCGACACACGCCCGCCCCCACCACCTTCCACCGGCGCCGCACGCGCGCCGAGCGGCGCGAGCGCCAATCCCGCTCCGGCGAGGCGAAGGAGGATGCGGCGGGGGATCGACGGCCACGGGGTCATCCGCGCGCCCCGTCCTTCGCCGAGCGCTCATGGCGCGACGGTCTCATTCCTTGAAGTTGTCCTTCGCGGCGCGCACCGCGCCGAACGCTTCGAAGTCCCTTCCGGCGGCAATGCCCATCCCCGACGCCAGCGAGGGCGCGCGGAGGAAGGGGTTGGTCGCCTTCTCGACGCCGATACTGGTTGGGACGGTCGCCTCCCCCCGGCGGCGCGCGGCGAAGACGGCTTCCGCGCGCGCCTTGAGGGCCGGAGCATCGTCTATGCTCAGGGCGAATCTGGCGTTCGCCTCGGTATATTCATGGGCGCAATAGACGCGGGTATCGTCTGGGAGGGCGGCGAGACGCTGGAGGCTTTGCCACATCTGTTCGGCCGTGCCCTCGAAGATGCGCCCGCAACCGAGCGCGAAGAGGGTATCGCCGACGAAGGCGATTCGGTCGGCGGAGTCGAAATAGGCGATGTGCCCCAAGGTGTGGCCGCCGCTCTCGATCACCTCGAATCGGGTCGCGCCGAGATCGACGACGTCGCCGCCGGCCACCACCCGGTCAGGCGCGGCGATCTTCGCGACTTCGGCCGGACCCACCACCGTGCAGCCGGTGGCCGCCTTGATCGCCGCGTTGCCGCCGGCGTGGTCGGGGTGCCAGTGGGTGTTGAGAATAAAGTCGAGCCCCCACCCGACGCGGGCCAGTTCGGCGAGGACCGCCTCCGCGTCCGGAGTGTCGACACAGGCGGTCTTTCCGCTGGCCTCGTCCCGGATGACGAAGCCGTAGTTATCGGCAAGGCAGGGGAATTGTCTGACCGTCAGGGCCATGGCGTGTCTCCGGTTCGCTTGCCGCCCCATATAGTGACCTCGCTGGCGATACGGGAGCGGCAATGCGCCAAGGGGTGCTCGATCTGCGGGAGTTCTACGCCTCGCCCCTCGGCGGAGTGGCGCGGCGCATGATCGCGCGCAAGGTCGCCGAGGCATGGCGCGACGTCGCGGGGCTGGACGTTCTGGCGGTGGGCTACGCCACGCCGTTCCTTGGCGGCCTCGCCGGCGGCGCCCGTCGGACGGTCGCTATCATGCCCGCGGCTCAAGGGGTGGAAGCGTGGCCTTTGGGCGCCAGCAATCTTGCCTGCCTCGCCGAGGAGACCGCCCTGCCCCTGGCCAACGCCCTGTTCGACCGGGTGCTT
>JBDTKQ010000175.1:0-10647 GCA_039935235.1 Caulobacteraceae bacterium | reverse complement strand
TATTCGATCACCGTGACCGGCGCCTTGGGATTGCCGAGGCTCATGTCTGCGGCGCCGACGGCGGCGCCGGCGGCGGGCTTCTGGCAGGCGGCGAGAGAAAGGGCGACCGCCAAAGAGGCGATCAGGGTGACGGCGGTGCGCATGGGACGGGGCTCTCGACGGTGAAAATCATCAGCCTTGTCGCCCAAGCCGGGGCGGTAGCGCAAGCGCGTCGCGGCGCCGGCATGGGCCTCTAGGAGGAGCGCAGGACCTCGCGGCCGAGCCGGGCCAAGGCCTTTTTCAGCGGTCCGTCGGCGAGGGCGGCGAGGCTTTGGCCCAGCGCCTCTTCCGCGGCGGCATCGAGTGGGCCGCGCGTTCGCCGGACCCGGGGGGCGGGGCGGGCGCCGCGCGCGGGAGCCCCTCGCAGCGGACCCTGAACGATCCGCAGCCGGGCCACAGCGCCGGACCCGAGGAACAGGTTCACCCGCTCCAGAACGTCCGGCGCCTGGTGCTGGATGAGAGCGGCGGAGGGGCCGGCCACGCGAATCTCCAGCGCCGCCCCCTCGCCGGTGCGGGGCCGGGTGAGCTTGACCGGCTCCGTGCGCCCGGCCAGGGCCGCGCCGACGATTTCCGGCCAACGCGCCTGCAAGCCCTCGACATTGGGGCCGAACCGGCTCCTCAACGCTTTGAGCGCCGGCGCGAGCGCGCGCCCCGCGGAAGGGGGCGGCCGGCGAAGCGGGCGGGTGCGCTTGGCGGCGAGAATGCGCGCCGCGTCGAGCGCCGAGGGAAGGGAGCGGGCCATCGAGCGGCATGATAGGACGGCCCATGGGTGACGCCCAGCAAAACCGGTCCGCGATCCGCGCCGCGCTCCTCGCCTGGTACGACGCCAATGCCCGAAGCCTGCCGTGCCGTGAGACCCGCGACCCCTATCGGGTGTGGCTGTCGGAGGTGATGCTGCAGCAGACCACCGTCGCCCACGCCACCGCCTATTTCCACGCCTTCGTCGCCCGCTGGCCGACGGTGGAGGCTCTGGCGGCGGCGGAGGACGGGGCGGTGATGGGTGCGTGGGCGGGCCTCGGCTACTACGCCCGCGCCCGCAACCTTCTGGCCTGCGCGCGGGCGGTGGTGACGACGGGCGGCCGGTTTGCCGACGACGAGGCCGCTCTTCGCCGCCCCCCCGGCGTGGGGGCCTATACCGCCGCCGCCATCGCCGCCATCGCCTTCGATCGGCCGGCCAATGTCGTCGACGGCAATATCGAGCGGGTCATGGCCCGGCTTTACGCGGTGGAAACCCCGTTGCCTGGGGCCAGGGCGGCGCTGTCCGCCCTGGCCGGGCGCCTCGTCGCTCCCGAGCGCGCCGGGGACTGGCCCCAGGCCTTGATGGATCTGGGAGCGACGGTGTGCGGTCCGCGAAACCCGGCGTGCGGCGCCTGTCCGCTGGCGCCGTTCTGCCGGGCGCGGATGACCGGGGCGCCGGAGAACTTCCCCCGACGCAGCGCCAGGGCGGAGCGGCCGACGCGGCGCGGTGCGGCCTTCGTTCTGACCCGCGAGGCCGAGGTGGCGCTCGTCCGCCGCCCTCCCGCCGGGCTCCTCGGCGGCATGCTGGGACTGCCGACCACCGACTGGCGGCCGGCGCCGTGGCCGCGCGAGGAGGCTCTGGCGCAGGCGCCCGCGCACGGCGCCGGCTGGCGCGACGCGGGCGCCGTCGCCCACGTCTTCACCCATTTTTCGCTGGAGCTGACCGTGTTCGCGGCCCCCGCGTCGGCCTTGGCGGATTATCAGTGGATGGATGTCAACGAGGCCCTCGCGACCACCCCGACGTTGTTTCGCAAGGCTCTGGCGATGGCGCGCGAGACCGGGCGCGGGTGAGCGGCGTCTTGCCGTTCACGCGAGCGGGGGGAGCCGCTCGGCGCGCAGCTTCGCCCGCAACACGTCGATGGGGGCGAGGCCCGTGTCGGTGCGGATATGCCAGTAGGTCCAGCCGTTGCACGCGGGCTGCGACTGGGCCATGGCCCCCACCTTGTGGATCGAGCCGGTCAGGGCGCCCATGGCCAGACTGCCGTCGGCACGCACCCGGGCGGCGTGCTCGCCCTTGGGCGACCACACCAGATCGCCGGCGCGCAACAGGCCCGCCTCGACGACCTGGCCGAACGGAACGCGGGGCTCGTCCTTTTTCGAGCCGGTGATCGCCAGATCGGCCGCGGCCGCCGGGATCACGCCGGCGATGCGCGCCTCTGCCAGGGCGGCGTAGCCGGCGTCGCGCTCAATGCCGATGAACCGCCGGCCGAGGCGCCGGGCCACCGCCCCGGTGGTGCCCACTCCGAAGAAGGGATCGACGATCAGGTCTCCGGGGCGGGTCGAGGCCAGGATCACCCGGTGAAGCAGGGCCTCGGGTTTCTGGGTGGGATGGGCCTTGGCCCCGGTCTCGTCCTTGAGCCGCTCCTCGCCGGTGGCCAGGGCGAGGGTCCAGTCGGAACGCATCTGGACATCGTCATTGGCCATCTTCAGGGCGTCGTAGTTGAAGGTGTAGCGCCGCGCCCCGGGCGATTTGGCCGCCCAGATCAGGGTCTCGTGGGCGTTGGTGAAGCGGGTGCCCTTGAAGTTGGGCATGGGATTGGTCTTGCGCCAGACGATATCATTGAGGATCCAGAACCCCTGATCCTGAAGGATGCGACCGACGCGAAAGATGTTGTGATAGCTGCCAATCACCCACAGGGTCCCGTCGTCCTTCAGCACGCGGCGGCAGGCCGCGAGCCAGGCGGCGGTGAACGCGTCATAGGCCTCGAAACTGTCGAACCGGTCCCACGCCGCATCGACCCCGTCCACGCGGGAGTTGTCCGGCCGCGTCAAGCCACCGCCGAGCTGGAGGTTGTAGGGTGGATCGGCGAAGACGAGATCCGCCAACCGCTCGGGCAGGGCGGCGAGCGCCTCGATACAGTCACCGACGATAGTCTTGTCCACCGGAAGGTCCTTGCCCGTCCCACTTTGTCACCCCGGACCGTCGAACAACGGGGTGAAGATGAGGTGAAGAGCGGACGGGCGGCCCTTCGCTCACCGCATGTACGGAGCCTTGGCGGCGAAGACGAGGGTTTCGCGCTCGATCGTCCGGTCGAGCACCTCCTTGATCCGCTCGAAGTCCTTGTGCGCGGCGAGCACGGCGAGGGCGCGGTCGAAATGGTTGAAATCGTCGAGCTGCCAAAGATCGATGACCGTGTTCAGCCGGCCGGTGCGCTGGATCAGCGCGCAGACCAGTTTCATCCCCTGTTTTTCGAGGATGGGCACCGCCTCGCCCATGATCTCCAGAAAGTCGCCGAGCCCGGCGCCGCGCAGCTCGATCGTGGCTTGCAGAAAGACCATCGGTCAGGACTCCTTGGCCCAGGCAAGTCCCCTATGGACGAGGTCATGGAACACGGGCAGATCCCACGATCCCTTTTCCTTCACCGGGTAGAAATCAATCATCGGCTGCATGTCGTAGTGGCCCCGGCAATGGCCCAGGGTGAGGTAGAGCACGCTCCCCTTCTCCACCGGATGAAGGTAGAACACGGGGTGTTTCGCCTTCGGCCAGACGGCCTCGATGAAGCCTGGCGCCTCGCCGCCGAACTCGGTTTCGAGAAGCACCGTTCGTTCGCCGTAATACTCCGAAAGATAGAGCTCGTCGGTCGCCTCGAAGGGCTCGATGCCGGCGACCAGAGGGTGGGCCGGGTCGGCGACGGTCACCCGGTAGGGTATGATCGGCGGATGGGCGATGAACATCGAGCCCAGGGTTTCCATCATGTGCGGGGCCCATCGCGGGCTGTCGACCAGGCCATTGTCCAGAAACCGCAGGATGGAGTTGGTGCCATGCAGCGCCAGCCAGCGGCCACCGCCGGCGACAAAGGCCCGCAAGGCCTCCTGCTCGGCAAGGCTGGGGGTGACATCGCAGGTATAGGTGACGAGGAAGTCGGCGGCGGTTATCACCGCGATCTCGCGGTAGTCCTCGAACACCCGGGTGCGGACCCGCTCGTCCTCGCCCAGCATCTTGAGCAGTTCGAGGCGGGCGAAATCGATGTCGTGGTATTTGCCGCCGGCGACGAGCACGGCGTTCAACCGTTTGGCGGGAACGTCGGCCACCGCGCCCGCGCCCTAGTACTGAACGCGTCTGGTGACGCCGCCGTCGATCACCACATTGGTCCCGGTCATGAACGGGCAGGCGGGAGAGGCCATGAAGGCGATAGCCCGGGCGACCTCGTCGCCGGTTCCCAGCCGGCCCATGGGCACCGCCTTGATGGTGCTGTCGTAGAGGGGGCGCATATGGTCGCGGATCATGTTCCACGATCCGCCGTCGATCCAGATCGGTCCGGGGGAGACGGTGTTGACCCGGATGCCTTTGGGCGCGAGTTGTTGGCTGAGGGCGGAGGCGTAATTGATCACCGCCGCCTTGACCGCGTTATAGGCCTGCGGGCCGAAGAAATCCTCGAGCGCGGCGGTGGAGGAGACCGCGACGATCGACCCGGCTTTCGATTTTTCGAGCCAGGGCATGACCGCCTCGACCCCGCGGTAGGTCGCCAGAAGATCCAGATCGAAGACCTTTTTCCACGCCTCCTCGCTCGCTGGGCCGCCGCCGCCGGAGGCGAAGGAGATGAAGATGTCGCATCCGCCCAGCGCCCCGGCCGCGCGGCCGACCCACGCCCGGTAAGCATCGCCGTCGGCCATATCGACCGCTTCGCCGTGGGCCTTCACTCCCTTGGCCTTGAGCGAGGCGACGGCGGCGTCCACCCCCTCCTTGCCCCGGGCGCAGATGGCCACGTCGCAGCCCTCGGCGGCGAGCGCCTCGGCCGTCGCCCGTCCGATTCCCTTGCTGGCCCCGGCGAGAACCGCCTTCATGCCCTTGAGACCAAGATCCATCTTCCGTTTCCTCCGGCGAGTGTGAGGCGGTGAAAAACCGGCCTGCTTGTTTTTTATTTAGCCGACTATAGAGTTCAAGCTGCCGGACAGTGCAACACAAAAAGCCGCCGACCAGGGCCTGAAATCCGAAAGTCCGCCATGAATCTGGACCTCTCGCCGCAAGACCGCGTCTTTCAGGGCGAGGTGCGCGCCTTCCTTGCCGAAAAGTTCACCCCGGCGCTGCGCGAAGCGGCGTCGCGGCAGGCGGGGGTGTTCGCCGAGCCGGCGCTCGCCCGTGTGTGGCACGCAATTCTCGCTGAGCGGGGCTGGATCGCGCCGTCGTGGCCCAAGCGCTTCGGCGGGGCCGAACTTGCCCCGGTGCAGCGCTATATCCTCGATGCCGAACTGGCCGGCGCCGGCGCCCCCGCCCTGCCCGCCATGGGGTTGCAGATGTGCGGCCCGGTGCTGATGGGACACGGCGCCGCGGAGCAACAGGCATTCTTCCTGCCGCGCATCCTCTCGGGCGAACATTATTGGTGCCAGGGCTATTCGGAGCCGGGCGCCGGGTCCGATCTCGCCTCGCTCCAGTGCCGCGCGGTCCGCGACGGCGACGACTACGTGATCGACGGGACGAAGATCTGGACCACCCACGCCCATGCCGCCAACTGGATGTTCCTCCTCGTCCGGACCCAGACGAGCGGGAAGCCGCAGGCGGGCATCACCTTCCTTCTCGTGGAGATGGCCACCGCCGGGATCGCCGTTCAGCCGATCATCACCCTGAGCGGCGAGCACGAGGTCAACCAGGTGTTCTTCGACGGCGTCCGGGTTCCGGTCAGCCAGAGGGTGGGGGCGGAGAACGACGGCTGGACGGTGGCCAAATACCTGCTTGAGTTCGAGCGCGGCGGCGGGTCCTACGCGGCGCGGCTGGCCGGCGCCATGCGTCAGGTGCGGGCCATGGCCAAGGCGGAGGCCGCCGGCGACGGAAGCCCCCTGTGGCGGGACGCCGATTTTCGGCGTAGGGCCGCGGACCTGGAGGTGGCGATCAGCGCGGTGGAGTTCACCGAGCGCCGCGTGGTCTCGGCCGCCTCCAGCGGCAAGCCGGTGGGCTCGGCCATCTCCTCGATGCTCAAGCTCAAAGGCAGCGAGACCATGCAGCTGGTCACCGAGCTGGCCATGGAGGTTCTGGGCGTGATGGCGGCGCCCGACCAGCGCTTTGCGCTGGGAATGGGGGCCAACGAGGGGCCGATCGGACCCGCCCACGCGGCCACGCCGACGGCCCGCTATCTCAACACCCGGGCGGCCAGCATCTATGGCGGATCGAGCGAGGTCCAGCGCAATATTCTTGCGCGGGCGGCGCTTGGACTGTGACACACTAGGCCAGACGCGGCGGGAGTTTGAGCGGCATGGAGCGGGGCCTGGCCCAACTGGAGCCCGAAGGCCTCGACACCGAGGGCCAGGGTTGGCAGCAGCGCAAGAGCATCCAGACGAGGATCGCCATCCTCGAGGCGGCGATCGACTGTCTGGAAAAACGCGGCTACGCCCGCACCACCACCCAGATGATCGCCCAGACCGCGCAAATCTCCCGCGGGGCCATGCTGCATCATTACGCGACCAAGCAGGATCTGGTCGAGGCGGTGATCGACTACACCTTCTACAAGCGCATGGAACAGTTCGTCGCCCGCATCCACGAGTTGAGCGACGACGCGCGGATCCGCGAGCAGGCGGGCATCGAGCTCTATTGGCAGAGCCTGCTGACCCGGGAATACGCCGCCTATCTGGAACTGTCGGTCGCCGCCCGAACCGATGACGAGTTGCGCGGCATCTTCGTCCCCAAGGCCAGGCGGTTCGTGCGGGTGGAGCGCGAGACCGTCCTCCAGGCCTTTCCCGAATGGGCCGATCAGCCGGCGATCTACGAGTTGGCCATGGATTTCTGCATCGCCTCGATGGAGGGGCTGCTGCTCAATCGCGACGTGTGGGATGACCGCGACCGCCGGGCGCTCCTGCGCAACTTCATCTCCCAGACGATCCTCGCCTTGCGCGACGGGCAACTCGCGGCGCCGACAAGAGCGCGGGAGAGCGGCTGATGTGGATCGGAGATAGGGGCCCTCGTTCGGTTGGGCCGGTGTGAGCGGAAATCAGGAGTTTTGCTCGGCCACGAACCGGGTGAGTGTCGGGGAGCGGACGTCGGCAAGGCCGACTTGCGGCAGAGACTGGCCGGCCGCGCAAGGTTTGATGATCGACACGCCACGACCCGCGGATCGACGGCTCATTGAGCGCCACCAGTCGTGCGACTGATGGCGCGTGGCCGTGATTTGAGCGAAATTCCTAGGCCGTAAGGGCCGCTTGCCGCCGTCGCAGGCGCGTCATCGCACCCAGGCCTCCGACGCCGACCAACATCATCGCCCATGTCGCGGGCTCGGGCACGCCCCCGCCGTTGGGAGTGACGAGGCCCGCGAACGTCAGGGACGTCGGTCCGCCGGTCAAGCCTCCGTAGATCCCCGAGCCAGTGTTGTTGACGATAAGTTCAATGGTGTTGAGGCCGACGACAAACCCGCTGGTCACATCGACCGGAATCCCGTTGGAGTTGCCATTGAAGGTTTGAGCAACTTGCGAACCGGTCGGCGTAAAGATGAAGGTCCCTGTTCCGGGACCGTAGATGCCGGCTGCGTCAACGACCGCTCCGTTAAGTTCGACGACCACGCGATCGTCGGCGGCCAGGTCAGTAATCGAAAGGGTGGCGTTGGTCGACGAAAGCGAGAAGCTGGTCGTCGCGGTCCAGAAGCCGACGTCGTAAGCACCCCCATCGTCATTTGAAACCGAGGCCCCTCCAGCCGGCGTTGGCGTGGTGGCGATCGGGTTTCCTGTCGTTCCGTAGGAGGCGAAGGCATATGGCGCGGTATTGATGGAAACATCCGTGTCGGCAGTCGCGGCGAGCGGGGCGGCGCATGCCACGGCGACGATCGAAGCGATGATTCGCATGACAGTACCCTCTCCGGAAATCGCGGCCAGACGCCGTTGTGATCAACAACGCCCATTTGTTGGCGGAAACAAGCGGATTTGCGCCATTTCCGGGCACCCGGCGAGCGACAACCGCATCCGGGCGCCTGACCGTACCAAGAACAGCCGCCGGCGCCGCCGAGGCGGCCGGCTCCAGCGCCTGGCACGCCGCCGACCGCTGACAGTCCGGGCGTCGATCAGGCCAGGGATTGTCCGTGCGGCGTATAGGTGCGTAAGGACCGCGTGATCCACGGTGACGAAAAAGGGGCCGCCGGTCGACGACCCCTTCCTCGTCTGTCTCGCGCCTCCAGAGAGGCTGGGACGTTTACGCGCTCAGAACACGCGAACGGCGGCGAAGCGTCGCGCCGGCGGCGGCGAAGCCCAGCAGCATCATCGCCCACGTCGCGGGCTCCGGCACGCCACCGGCCCCGGCCAGGCTGACGTTGTCGACGCCTTGGTTATAGAAACCCTGGTTGTCGACCTCGTTGAACGAGAGGGTGTTAAGGCCCGCGACGACGTTGGCCGACACGTCGAAGGTGTAGGTCTGCCAGCCCGGCGAGAAGGCGCCGTAGTAGACTTGGACTCCATTCAGATCCACTTCCGAATGTTGATTGGGAATGGTGTTGTAGTCCGGACCCACGCCGACCGGCGCCTGGCCCGACTGATCGGTGACATAGGCGTCGAACGACAGCATGTAGGTTCCCACGCCGGTGGCGGAGAAGTCCTGCGAGATCGTGTGGCTGCCGGGACCGCCCTGGTCGGTGCTGGCGAAAAAGGTTCCGCCGGTCGCCTGGGTCGGTGTCGGGAAGCCGTTGAGAGGCGTCCCCTGGCCGTATTGCTGCACGAAGAAGCTGCCGCTGCCGCCCGCCTGGTCGGTTTCCGTCCACGGGCTGAACGCTCCGGTCTCAAAACCGCCGTTGACGATGAGGTCGCCGGCGCGGGCGCCGGCGGCGCTGAGCACGGCGACGGCGCAGAGGCCGGCATAGACGATCGGTTTCATGGGGATTTCCTGTTGCTGCCTGTTTCGCCACGTTGCAGGCGCATTTCTGCGCCCTGCTCGCCTGATTGACAACGACTATTTTCCGCCGGCCATGCGAAATGTCCGTCGATCCGATCGTGGACGAGGTCAGGGCCGCGGCCGCGGTTTTTGGGGAGGGGGCGATGCTTGTCTTGGGGGCTTTGGTCGTGGGCGCCGCCACGGCGATGAGCACTGCCGTTGGCGCAATTCCCGGGGCCGTTCTGGCGGGCCAAGCCGATCGCTTCGCCTTGGATTTGTCGCGCGACCTGCGCGACCGCCTGACTGGTTCCACGTGTCTGCCGCGTAATCATGATGCGGCCAGGGCCATGCGGCGCGCTCAGCTGCAAGCCCTCCGCTACCTGATCGAAGGGTTCAAGGGCGGCGACGATGCATTCACCGCCGTCAATCCTGGCGCCGACCGGCTCAAGTTCGCCGGAGAAGCCACGAGCTTTGTCGATAAGCGGCTGACGTTGTGCCTGACCCTCGAGGTCACCTCCGAGATGGCCGAAGCCCTGACCAGTTCGTCCAACGCCGCATTCGTCAATGACCCAGACGATCCGATCGGTCGGCTAGCCCGGCAGCGGCAAATTGCCGAACAAGCGGTTTGGGCGGAGTTCACCGCCGTTTGCCCGCCGCACCCGGCCTTCGAAGAGCGCTTCTTCGGGCGCCTGCATGGCAAGCGCGGCTGGTTCGACGCCTATGGCGCCTACCTCGCTGAGCAAATCAAGGAATACCCAAAGTTTCAGGCGATCTTCACCGCCAGCAAATTGGTCAGTATCGAAGAAACGGGGATCGCCACCGCTGACTCTCTTGCTGTATTCGAAGAACGCATGGCCAATGATCTGGCGAGCATGCACGCGGATCTGACCGGATGGCTGAGCGACATCGTCGCGACCCAAACAGAGCACACCCTGAAACTCGACAAGATACTCGCGGCGATCTTCGCCACCGGCGGAGTGTCGAAGGCGCAGGCGGTGGGCGCCTCGGAAGCGGAGGTGATCACCCTCATCACGCGCCTGGTGGACCGTGATCTCAATCTGGAACAAATCGAGGCGATCTTGCCTCAGTCCATAGATTCCATTCGCACGCTTTACGATCGTCTCGGCCGACTTACAAATGATGATCCGGAAATCACGGCCAAGAAACTGGCGGCTCGCGCCGCTATCAAGTCCACTGACTATGATCTCGCCGACCGGTTACTTGGGGAGGCGGAGGAGGCTGACATTGAAACGGGCGGGCGCCGGATTGTGCGAGGCGCCACGTCCGCGGCTGACCGCGGCGACTTGGCCCGGTCGCAGGCGCGGTTCGAAGAAGCCGCGAACCACTATGACCGCGCCGCCAAGCTTGTCTTTCCCTTTGATCGACAAAGAGCGTGGCGCTGGCGCCTCAGCCACGCTCACACCCTAACGGAAGAAGGCCGCTTGTTTCCTGGCTTCGCGCAGTTGCGGCGCGCCATTGAGGTACTGCGAGACGATGCACTTCCGCTCGCACCCCGCGAAACCATGCCCGCCCAATGGGCGATGACCCAGAACAACCTCGGCGTTGCCTTGAGAACGCTGGGGGAGCGGGCGGGCGGAGCGGCGGGGATAGAGGCGCTGGACTAGGCCGTGGCCGCCTATCGCGCGGCGCTGGAGGTCCGCACCCGCGAAACCATGCCCGCCGACTGGGCGATGACCCAGAACAACCTCGGCAATGCCTTGAGCACGCTTGGGGAGCGGGCGGGCGGAGCGGCGGGGATCGAGGCGCTGGACCAGGCCGTGGCCGCCCATCGCGCGGCGTTGGAGGTCTAC
>JBDTKQ010000174.1:0-9475 GCA_039935235.1 Caulobacteraceae bacterium | reverse complement strand
GAGTTCGACGAGACCAACCTGCTCCAAACCAACCGCTCGCCCGGCTACGATCTCTATGAAGGCGGACAAAGCGTGACCCTCGGCGGTCGGGCAACGGCCACGCTTGCCGACGGGCGAAGCGCTAGCGTTCTGGTCGGCCGGCGCTTCGCCGCCCGGGACGATCCGTTGATTCCGGAACGCACGGGCCTGCGGACCGCCCTGTCAGACTATGTCGTCGCCGCCGAGGTCAATCCGTGGACCCACGTGCGGCTGTATTCCCGCCTGCGCCTCGATGCGAACAGTTTCGCGGTTAACCGCGTCGAGGCGGGGGCCGAGTTCTCCACCGACCGTGTCGCCGGCTACGTCAGCTATCTTCGCGAGGCGCAAGGGCCATCCGGGACCCCGGTCGACAGTCTGGATATCCACGGCGAGGCCTATGTCACGCGCCATTGGGGACTCACCAGCTATGTGATCCTGAACTCGGGAACCTGGCGTCGGGAAGATTTCGGCGTGGTCTATCGCGACGACTGCGTCCGGGCGGAGGTGATCTATCGCCACGACGAAACCTTCAACGGCGCTCTCGGACCGTCGACCTCGGTGGTGCTGCGCCTAACGCTCGCCACATTCGGAACTTCAGGCTACTCCCGCTAATAGAGATCGTCCCGCCGTCGCCGGTGCGCGCGGGAGACGACCGACGAGGAACTTCAGCAACGATGCGTTGGCTCGATAAAATCGCGAGCGCCGTGCGCGCGGGCGTTACGATTCGCGGTGTCCCGGCGCTCGCCGCGGTCCTTCTCGCCGCGGCCGCCCCGGCCGGGGCCAAGACAGCCGCCGAGGTGGCCGGTCCTTCCGCCGCGGCGGCTCCGGCCGCGCCGCCGCCCCCATCTTCCGATCTGTCGATGGGTGTGGTCGTGACGGTGAACGACGAGATGATCTCGACCTACGACATCATCCAGCGCATGCGGCTTTTGATCGTCACCTCGGGGATTCAGCCCACCGAACAGAACCTGCCGGAGCTTCAGCGGGAAGCCACCCGCTCCCTGATCGACGAGCGGCTTGAGCTCCAGGAGCTTCGCCGGCAGGAAAAGGCGCAGAAATTCAGCATCGTCGCCACCGACGCGGAGGTCAACGACGAACTGGCCGACATCGCCCGCAGCAATAATACCAGCGCCGATCAGCTCCTCAAGAACCTCGCCGCACAGGGCGTCGGCGCCCAGACGCTGCGCGAACAGCTTCGCGCGGAGATCAGCTGGCGCGGGTGGATTCGCGGACGCTACGGTCAGCGAATGGCCGTCGGCGACGACCAGATCAAGGCCTTCCAGACACGTCAACAGGCCGAGGCGGGCAAACCGCAATACGAGATCGGCGAGATCTTCATCGATGCCGCCCGCGCGGGCGGCGAGGCGGCCGCCGAGCAGGGCGCCGCCCAGCTCGTCAGCCAGATTCAGAAGGGCGCGCCGTTCGCCGCCGTCGCGCGGCAGTTTTCCAACTCCCCATCCGCGGCCAACGGCGGGAACGTGGGCTGGATCTCCACCGGCGAGATGGCGCCTGAGGTGGACGCCACCCTCGCCAACCTGCGCGCCGGCCAGCTATCGGGTCCCATTCCTGTGAAGGATGGGGTCTATATCATCCTGCTCAAGGACCGCCGCGCCGGCGCCTCCGCCACGGTGGTCAATCTGAAACAGGCGGCGATCGCCCTGCCCAAGGACGCCGCTCCCGATCAGGTTGCCTCCGCCATGGCCAAGCTCGAGGCCCTTCGGGCCAGGCTCAGCGGCTGCGACACCCTCGCGGCCGAGGCGGCCAAGGTCAGTGGCGTGGTCGCCGGCGATCTTGGCGAGGCGGAAACCAAGGATCTCGCCGCCCCCTTCCGCACCGCCGCCGACAGCCTCGGGATCGGCCAGGTCTCACAGCCGATTCGCACCGACGCAGGCCTTCATCTGGTGGTGGTCTGCGGCCGACGCCAAGGCGGCCAGCAGGCGATGACCCGCGAGCAGATCGAAAACCGTCTTTTCGGCGAGGAACTGGCGATGATCTCCAAGCGCCAGCTTCGCGATCTGCGGAACTCCGCGACCATCGAAACGCGGTGACGCCAGGTCCCCTCGCCCTCAGCCTCGGCGATCCGGCCGGCGTCGGACCGGAGATCGCGCTCAAGGCTTGGGCGGCGCTTCGCCGCACCGGGCCTGCTTTTTTCGTGATCGGCGACGCCGACGTGCTGGCGGAGGCGCCGTGCGCCGGCCCGGCGCCGATCCGGCGGATCGATCGCGCGGCGCGGGCCGTGGGGACGTTCGCGGAGGCGTTGCCCGTCCTCCACATGCCCCTAGCCGGACCGGTCGCCGCGGGCCATCCCGCCCCCGCCGCCGCCGACGCGATCATCGACTGGATCGAACGGGGCGCACGTCTGGCCCTCGCGGGCGAGGCCGCCGCCCTCGTCACCGGCCCGATCGCCAAGGCCTCCCTCTACGCCGGCGGCTTCGCCTTTCCCGGCCACACCGAGCTTCTCGGCGTCATCGCGCCGGCGCCGGTCGACGCCACCGCCCGCGGACCGGTCATGATGCTGGCGACCGAGGGGCTGCGCGTCAGCCTCGTCACCATCCACATGGCCCTCGCACGGGTGGCCCCGGGACTCACCATTGAAGCCGTAATCAACGCCGGCCTCGTCACCGCGCTGGCCCTGTCGCGGGACTTCGGCGTCGTCGCCCCGCGTCTCGCTGTCGCCGGGCTCAATCCCCACGCCGGAGAGGCGGGCGCCCTTGGGACCGAGGAGGGTTCGATCATCGCCCCGGCCGTCGCCCGTCTTCGGGAACTCGGCGTCGAGGCGACCGGTCCTCACCCCGCCGACACCCTCTTCCACCCCGAGGCCCGCGCGACCTACGACGCGGTGCTGTGCATGTACCACGACCAGGGGCTGATCCCGGTCAAGATGCTGGATTTCTGGGGCGGGGTGAACGTGACCCTCGGCCTTCCCATCGTCCGCACCTCGCCCGATCACGGCACCGGATTCGACATCGCGGGCAAGGGCGTCGCCCGGCCCGACAGCCTGATCGCCGCCCTGCGGCTGGCG
Organism: Caulobacteraceae bacterium; assembly: GCA_039935235.1. Classification (GTDB taxonomy): domain Bacteria; phylum Pseudomonadota; class Alphaproteobacteria; order Caulobacterales; family Caulobacteraceae; genus Acaudatibacter. The sequence continues at coordinate 6,435 of JBDTKQ010000174.1, read as the reverse complement.
GCGCGGATCGCGGAAAATCGCGCGCGGGCATGACTTTCGACGACCTGCCGCCGCTTCGCGAGGCCCTCGCTCTGGAGCGCGTCCGCGCGGACAAGCGGTTCGGTCAGCATTTTCTCCTCGATCTCAATGTCTGCCGCAGGATCGCCAGACTGGCCGGGGTTGGCGCGGGCGACACCGTCCTTGAGGTCGGACCGGGTCCCGGGGGCCTCACCCGCGCATTGCTGGAGACCGGCGCGCGCGTGGTCGCCGTGGAAAAGGATGCCCGCTTCTCCCGCATGCTGGAGGCGCTGACCCAGGCGGCAGAGGGTCGCCTGACCATTGTCTCGGCCGACGCCTTGGCGGTGGACGAGATATCGCTTGTCGGCGCGACCGCCCCGGTGGTCGCCAACCTCCCCTACAACGTGGGCACACCGTTGCTGATCAAATGGCTCACCGGTCCGTTTCGCCCGCGGTCGATGACGCTGATGTTCCAGAAGGAAGTCGCCAGACGCGTCGTCGCCGGGCCGGGTGGAGGCGATTTTGGGCGTCTCGCGGTCCTGGCCCAAAGCCTGTGCGAGGCCCGCACGGTGATGGAGCTCCCCGCCCGCGCCTTCACGCCGCCGCCCAAGGTTGATTCGGCGGTCGTACGCCTTGATCCCCTCTCCGACCGGCCGCCAGACGCCCGGATCGTCGCCATCCAGACCCTCGCCAAGGCTGCCTTCGGCCAACGCCGCAAAATGCTCCGCTCCGCCCTTCGCGACCTCGGCGGCGCGGCGCTGTGCGCGGACGCCGGCATCGACCCCGACGCCCGCGCCGAAACCATTTCCGTGGTGGGATTCACCCGCCTGGCGCAGGCGTGGATGGCGCGGGGCGGCTCATCGTTGTAGCGCGGGTCGTCGGGGCCGCGGTTCCGGCCTTACGGGAGCTCCTCCCCAAGAAGCCTTTCGACAAAGGGTCCGAACCACCGATTGCGTGCCGGCTTGAGGCGCTCGGCGCGGTAGATCGCGGCAAGCTCCGTATACGCACGATCTACGTCGTCGTTGACGATCACATAGTCGTAGGCCCCCCATTTGGCGATCTCGTCCTTGGCCCGGGCAAGGCGCCGGGCGATCACGTCGTTCGCATCCTGGGCGCGGGCGTGCAGCCGCGCGGCGAGCGCCTCCATCGTCGGGGGCAGGACGAACACCCGGACCGTGTCCGCCGGCGCCCGCGCGTGGATCGCGTCGGCCCCTTGCCAGTCGATATCGAAGAGCACGTCGCCGCCTTGGGCCAAACGCGCGCGGACCGACTCGGCGGGCGTGCCGTAGCGGTGTTCGTGAACCTCCGCCCATTCCATGAAGGCTTCGGCGCCGACCATGGCGTCGAACGCCGTCGGGGTGATGAACCGGTACTCCCGACCGTCCTGCTCCCCAGGGCGCGGCGGGCGCGTGGTCGCCGACACCGAAAGCGTCAGATCGGGGTGAGCCTCCAGCAGTCGCCGCGCCAAGGTGGTCTTGCCGGCGCCGGAGGGGCTGGAGATCACCAGCAACAAGCCCCGACGGGGTTGCTCCATCTCATTCGACATTCTGCACCTGCTCGCGGAAATGGTCGATTGTCGCCTTGAGGTCAAGTCCGAGCCGGGTCAGGGGCGGACTCGCGGCCTTGGCGCACAGGGTGTTGGCCTCGCGCATGAATTCCTGGGTGAGAAAGTCCAGGCGCCGCCCCGCCGCGGCCTCACCGCCCAGAAGGGACCGCGCGGCCGCGACGTGGCCGGTGAGCCGGTCCAGCTCCTCGCGGACGTCCGCCTTGACCGCCGCTGTCGCCGCCTCCTGAACGATCCGCTCGGGGGTTGCGGCCTCGCCGGCCAGCTCGATCAGCCGCAACTGGAAACGGTCGCGGATAATCCGCGGCTGGGTCGCAGCCTCTCTCTCCGCCGCCGCCACCGTGCTTTCGATGCGGTCCACGAACCCCGCGAGGACCCCGGTCAGGGACGCGCCCTCCTCCAGTCGCGCCAGCTTCAACCCATCGAGAGCCGCGGCGATGGATGCGGACATGACGCGCTCCGCCTCGACCCGCGTCTGGGGGTCTTCGCTCTCGTCGCCGGCCTCGATCACCCCGCGAAGAGCGAGCAGCCCATCCATCGAAGGCGGCGTGGCGCGGCCGGCGGCGATCAGCGGCGCGCCGACCCGCAGATACATCTCGAGCATCTCCACGTTGACCCGGCTCCCCCCGGCTCCCTCGCTTCGCCGCGCCTGAACGGCGAGATTGATCTGCCCGCGATGAAACCTCGCTTGCGCCGCCTCACGGGCGAGGCGCTCGAGGCCATCGAAGCCCGGTGGTCCGCGGAAACGCGTCTCGAGGGCCCGGCCGTTCACGCTGCGGGCCTCGACCGCCCACGTCCAGTCCCCCGCCGCGCCTTCCACGCGGGCGAACCCGGTCATTCCCGACAGACTCATCCACCGTTCCCCGTGTTTCTCGCCCGTTCGATCGCGCGCCAGCGGGCGACGTTTTTGAGGTGCGCCTCGTAGGTGTCGGCGAAGACATGGCCGCCGGACCCGTCGGCGACGAAATAGAGATCGTCTCCCGCCGCCGGCCGAAGCGTGGCCGCGAGAGAGGCGGCCCCTGGATTGGCGATCGGCGTCGGCGGAAGACCGGCCAGGAGATAGGTGTTGTAGGGCGTGCGGGTCGCAAGTTCCGAGAGCCGCAATCCATGTCCCAGAGCAGCGCCGCCGGTGAGGCCATAGATGACGGCCGGATCGGTCTCAAGTCTCATTCCCATCTTCAAGTGGTTGATGAACACCGCGGCGATCCGCGCGCGCTCGGACGGCGCGGCGGTTTCTTTCTCGACGATCGAGGCCATGGTCACCGCTTCCTCGGGAGTTGCGAAGGGGAGCCCCCCGGCCCGCGTGCGCCACAGGGTGGCGAGGAGGGCGTCGCGCGCGGCGCTCATCCGCTCGATCACCGCGGCGCGCGTCTCGCCGCGACGAATCTCATAGGTTTCCGGAAGGATCGCTCCCTCTTTCGGAAGTGGCGCGCGCCCGGTCAAATACGGATTTCGCTGAACGATGCCGGTGGCGACCGCCGAGGTGACTCCCTCGGGAATCGTCACCACCCGTCGAACCACCGCCCCGTCGCGGATCGCGTTCAACACATCGACCAAGGTCGCGCCGGAGCGGAACTCGTAGTCCCCCGCTTTCAGGCGGCCGGCCACGCCGCCCAGTTCCGCGGCGCCGGCGAAGGCCCAGGTCGAGCGGATCACGCCCGCCGCACGCAGCCGTCGCGCTATGGCGCCCAGGCCGGCGCCGCGATCCAGGATCACCTCGGTCGACACGCCGTTGACCGCTTTGGGTCCCGGTCCCCAAAGGGCAAGTCCGGCGGCGGCGACGCACAGGGTCGCGACCACCGCCGCGAGCCCAAGCATGAATGGTCGGCTGATCTTCCGCCGCGCCTTGACGGCGGATCGCCCTTTGCGCGGCCGGGGCCGACGGGTCACGGCGCCTTCTTGAACACGACGCTGGCGTTGGTGCCGCCGAACCCGAAGCTGTTGGACATGGCGACATCGATCCTCTTCGGCGCCGCGGTGTGGGCGACCAGATCGATCGGCGTCTCCACCGAAGGGTTGTCGAGATTGATCGTCGGCGGGGCGATCTGGTCGCGAAGGGCCAGAACCGTGAACGCCGCCTCGACCGCGCCGGCGGCGCCGAGGAGGTGGCCGATCGCCGACTTGGTGGACGACATGGACAGCTTTGCCGCCGCCTGGCCGAACAATCGCTCCACCGCGCCAAGCTCGATCTCGTCGCCCAGAGGTGTCGAGGTGCCGTGGGCGTTGATATAGTCGATGTCCGCCGGCGCGACACCAGCCTGCTCGATCGCCGAACGCATGGCGCGAAACCCGCCGTCGCCATCCTCGGCCGGTGCGGTGATGTGGAAAGCGTCTCCGGCCAGGCCGTAGCCGATCACCTCGGCATAGATCTTCGCCCCCCGCGCCCGCGCGTGCCCGAGTTCCTCGAGCACGAGGACCCCGGCCCCTTCGCCCATGACGAAACCGTCGCGGTCCCTGTCGTAGGGACGCGAGGCGCGCCTCGGCGCATCGTTGAAATGGGTGGACATGGCCCGGCAGGCGATGAAGCCGGCGATGCCGATCTTGCACACCGCCGCCTCGGCGCCGCCGGCGATCATCACATCGGCATCCCCGTGCTGGATGAAGCGCATCGCGTCGCCCACCGCGTGAGCCCCCGTGGCGCAGGCGGTGACCACCGAATGGTTGGGGCCCTTGAAACGATGGCGGATCGAGACCTGGCCGGACGCCAGGTTGATCAGCGACGAGGGAATGAAGAACGGGCTCACCCGCCGGGGACCCTTCTCGTGCAGCTCCACAGCCGTGTCGGCGATGGTCGACAGGCCGCCGATGCCCGAGCCGATGTTGACCCCAGTACGCCGGCGGTCCTCCTCGTCTTCCGGGACCCAGCCGCTGTCGCGCACCGCCTCGTCGGCCGCGGCCACGGCGTAGAGAATGAAGTCGTCGACCCGGCGCTGATCCTTGGGGCTCATCACCTGGTCGGGATCGAAGGAGGCGGCGATATCCGGGCCGCCGCCGCCGCGCCCGTCAACGCGCGGAACCTCACAGGCGACCTGGCACGCGTAGTCCGCGGGATCGAATGTGGTGATCCGTCCCGCGCCCGAACGCCCGGCGAGAATCGCCTTCCACGTCGGTTCCACGCCCCAGCCGAGGGGAGTGACCATGCCCAGTCCGGTGACGACGACGCGGCGCATGGGGGGTGGCGTCAGGCGCCCAGTCGCTCTCCAATGAACTTCACCGCGTCGCCCACCGTCTGGATGTGTTCGGCCGCGTCGTCGGGGATCTCGATATCGAACTCCTCCTCGAAGGCCATGACCAGCTCGACGTTGTCGAGGCTGTCGGCGCCCAGATCGTCGATGAAGCTGGCCTTTTCGGTCACCTTTTCCGGATCGGCGTCCAGGTGCTCGATGACGATCTTGCGGACGCGTTCTAGGACGTCGGACATTAGGTAGGTCCCTTTAAAGTTCAGGCTTTGCATCGGCGAGCCGGGCCTTGGAGTCAACTCCACAGTCTGGCTCACCGAAAGTCGTTTGGGCGTTAGCATGTTCCCATGTGGGAAGGCGAGGCCTTGAAATCATCTGCGCGAAGTCATGGCCGCTAGATCATCGCCATCCCGCCGTTCACGTGCAGGGTCTGGCCGGTGACATAGGCCGCCTCTTCGCTGGCGAGATAGACGCAGGCCGCCGCCACCTCGGCGCCCGTGCCCAGCCGCGCGATGGGGATGGTCCCCATGATCTGCGCTTTCTGGGCTTCGGTCAGGCTGTCCGTCATCGGGCTTTCGATCATGCCGGGGGCCACGCAATTGACGGTGAGTCCCCGGGTGGCGACCTCCTGGGCCAGCGCCTTGGAGAAGCCGATCATTCCAGCCTTCGAGGCCGCGTAGTTGGCCTGACCCGGATTGCCCATCACGCCGACGATGGAGGTGATGCCGATGATCCGGCCATTGCGCCGGCGCATCATGCCCTTGGTCGCCGCCCGGCTAAGGCGGAAATAGCTCTCGAGGTTGATCTTGATCACCTCGTTCCAGTCCTCGTCCTTCATCCGCAGCAAGAGGCCGTCCTTGGTGATGCCGGCGTTGGCCACCAGAATGTCGATAGGCGCGCCGGCCGCGGCCTCGGCCGCCCCGATCAACTCATCCACAGCGGCCGGGTCGGAGAGATTGGCCGGCACAGCCGACGTCCTCGCGCCCAACTCAGCGGCGCGTTCCTGCAATACGGCCTCCCGGGTGCCGGAGAGCACCACATGCGCACCCTGCGCGTGCAGGGCCTTGGCGATGGCCGCGCCGATGCCGCCGGTGGCGCCGGTGACGAGGGCGGTCTTGCCAGTCAGGTCGAACATGGCGGCTCCTTAGAGGCTCTTCGCGAAGGCTTCGAGATCGGCGGGCGAGTTCAGCGGCGTCGCCTCGGCATCCGGCGCGATGCGCTTGGCCATGCCGGAGAGCACCTTGCCCGCGCCCGCCTCGGCGAAGCGGGTCACACCGCCCTCACCCGCCAGCCACAGCATGCTCTCGCGCCAGCGCACCCGGCCGGTCACCTGCTCCACCAGCATCCGGCGGATGGCTTCGGGGTCCAGCGTCGGCTGGGCGGTGACATTGGCCACCAGCGGCGCGCGGGGGGCGAGGATCGTCGCGGCGGCAAGCGCGGTGGCCATCTCGTCCGCCGCAGGCTGCATCAGCGGGCAATGGAAGGGCGCCGACACGTTCAGCAGGATGGCGCGTGCGCCCAGTTCCTTGGCCTTCTCGATGGCCAGATCGACGGCTGCCTTGGCGCCGGAGATCACCACATTGCCGGCGTTGTTGTCGTTGGCCACCACGCAGACGCCCACTGCCGAGCCCGCCTTCGCGGCCTCCTCAGCCAGCGCGACGTCGCTCTTGGGCCCGATCAGTGAGGCCATGGCGC
>JBDTKQ010000173.1:0-4656 GCA_039935235.1 Caulobacteraceae bacterium | reverse complement strand
CGGAGCTTGATCAGGCAGCCATGATTGGCAGACTGATGATGGGACTATCGCTCAGTCCGGCGACGGATTCCAGACTGAGATAGCGGGAGCGCTGGACGCACCATTCATCGTTCTGTTCGAGCAGGATGTCCACGTCACGCGCGGTTGAAAATCGCCTCGCTCACAGGATCGGGCGCGTCGAAATCGTCGCTGACATGGGTCACGCCCAGAGCTCCGGCGGGTGTGTGCGGCTTGCCTCGGGACGTCAGGGGGACCAGTTTCGCTCGCGGAGCGCCGTGCCTGGTGATCACGATCTCCTCGCCCTTCGCGGCTCGCTCGACGAGCGCCGACAGTCCCGTCTGGCATCGTACAGACTGACCAGTGTCATCTCGCGCTCCCATCCCGCGGTCCAAGACAGATCTTCCGACCAACTGGTCAAGAAAAGCCGCGGCTGGACAATGAGCGCCCCCGAGCCTAGAAGCCCGGCCCCTCCCCGCCACCGGCGTTCGATCCGTCGGCGCGGGCCTTGCCAGACGAGCCTCCCATGCCCAGCCGATCACGGTCCGGCGCCCGCGCGAAAGCCGGGTCCTCGCAGCGTCAGCTCCGCGCCGGCGAGTTGGTGCGCCACGCCCTGGTGGAAATCATGCGGGTGGAGGATTTCGCCGATCCGGCGCTCGGGGGCGTGTCGGTGACCCTCAGCCAGGTAAAGGTGAGCCCCGATCTCAAACACGCCATCTGCTTCGTCGAGCCGCTTGGCGGGACCGGGTCGGCGGATGTGGTCGCCGCCCTCAACCGCGCCTCGAAATTCTTGCGCGGGCGCCTCGGCCACGCGATCGAGATGAAGTTCACCCCGGCGCTGAAATTCGTCCACGACGATAGTTTCGACGCCGCCGCGCACATGACCGCCCTGCTCAACGATCCCAGGGTGCGGCGGGATATCGAAGCGACCGGCGACGACGAGGAGGCCTGATGGGACGCCGTCGCAAGGGAGACCCGGTCTCTGGCTGGATCTGCCTCGACAAACCCCGCGATCTGGGCTCGACCCAGGCTGTCGGCCGGGTGAGGCGGGCGTTCAACGCCCAAAAGGCGGGACACGCCGGAACGCTCGATCCTCTGGCCACCGGAGTGCTGCCCATCGCCCTTGGCGAGGCGACCAAGACCGTGCCGTTCCTGATGGACGCGGACAAGACCTATCGCTTCACCGTCGCATGGGGCGTGGAGACCGCCAGCTTCGATGGCGAGGGGACGGTGACCGCGACCTCCGACGTACGGCCCCCGCTCGGGGCGGTGCGCGCCGCCCTTTCCGCCTTTGTCGGCCGGATCGAGCAGATTCCACCCGATTTCTCGGCCGTGAGGGTGGACGGCGCCCGCGCCTACGACCTGGCGCGCGAGGGCGTGGCCATGAATCTGAAAGCGCGCGCCGTGACCATCCACGCCGCCCGGGCTTTCGAGGCGAGCGACGCCGACCACGTCACTCTCGAGATCGACTGCGGCAAGGGAACCTATGTCCGTGCTCTCGTCCGCGATCTGGCGGCGGCCCTCGGCGCGCGCGGACACGTCAGCGACCTTCGCCGCCTCCGCGTGGGGGCCTTCACCGAGGCGCGGGCGATAGGACTGGAAGTTCTCGAGAAACTGTGTCATGAGGGCGCGCCTCTGGAGGCCCTGCTTCCGGTCGAGACCGCCCTGGACGACATCCCGGAGCTGGCCGTGACCACCGAAGACGCCTTCAGGCTGACGCAGGGACGTTCGATCGTTCTGCTTCCCCGGCAGGTTGAGACCTTGAGGGCGCGGCTTTCCGCCTCCCGCACCGTTTCCGCCCGCCATGGACACAGGATCGTGGCGCTCTGCGAGATGCGGGCGGGACGGCTCAATCCCACGCGTGTTTTTCACCTCACCTGAGCGGAAAGAAAACCCCGATGTCGATTACCGCCCAACGCAAGACCGAGGTCATCCACACCCACGCCCGTTCCGAACACGACACCGGTTCGGCCGAGGTGCAGGTGGCGATCATGTCCGAACGGATCGCCAATCTCACCGAACACTTCAAGACCCACAAAAAGGACAATCACGCGCGCCGGGGCCTGCTCAAGCTGGTATCCGCGCGGCGGTCGCTCCTCGATCACCTGAAAAAGACCGACGAGGCCCGGTACGCGGCCCTGATCGGGACGCTCGGCCTTCGCCGCTAGCGTTTTGACGAAGGGCGGGCTGGAAGCCCGCGCTCAATTCCACCCTCGCGGGAATTCGCCCGCGGGAACACACTTTGAAAGACTGACAACATCATGTTCGACATCCGACGCAAATCCATCGAGTGGGGCGGCCGCAAGCTGACCCTCGAAACCGGGCGCCTCGCCCGTCAGGCCGACGGCGCGGTTCTGGCCACCTATGGCGAGACCGTGGTTCTGGCCACGGCGGTGTTCGCCAAATCGGCCAAGGCCGGCCAGGACTTCTTCCCCCTGACCGTCAACTATCAGGAAAAATTCTACGCCGCCGGCAAGATCCCCGGCAGTTTCCCTCGCCGCGAAGGGGCGCCCTCGCAAAAGGAGACCCTCACCTCGCGCCTGATCGACCGACCGATCCGCCCCCTCTTCGTCAAGGGGTTCAAGAACGAGGTACAGGTGATCTGCACCGTGCTGGCCCATGACCTCGAAAACGATCCCGACATCGTCGCCCTCGTGGCCGGCTCCGCCGCCCTCGTGCTCTCCGGCGCGCCCTTCATGGGCCCGATCGGCGGGGTTCGCGTGGGAATGATCGACGGCGCCTATGTGCTCAATCCCACGCTGGACCAGATGAAGGAGACCCGGATGGATCTCATCGTCGCCTCGACCAGCGACGCGGTGATGATGGTCGAATCGGAAATCAAGGAACTGGGCGAGGACGAGGTTCTCAAGGGCGTGATGTTCGGTCACGCGGCCATCCAGCCAGTCATCGCGGCGATCATCGAACTGGCCGAGCACGCCGCCAAGGAACCCTTCGATTTCGCCCAGGACGACACCGACGCGGTGAAGGCGCAGATCAAGACCCTGATCGGCGCGGATCTGGCCGCGGCCTACAAGATCGTCGCCAAGGGGCAGCGTCAGGACGCCGTTCACGCGGCCAAGGATCGGGCCATGGCGAAATTCGCCAGGTCCGAGGCCAACCCCGCCGGAACCGACGGCGCGAAACTGGGCGCGGTGTTCAAGGAACTCGAGGCCGATGTCGTTCGCCGCAATATCCTCGATACCGGGGTGCGGATCGACGGCCGCGCCGTGGACACCGTGCGCCCGATCGTCTCGGAGGTCGGCATTCTTCCCCGCGCCCACGGCTCGGCCCTGTTCACCCGCGGCGAGACCCAGGCTCTGGTGGTCGCCACCCTGGGCACCGGCGACGACGAGCAGCTGATCGACGCTCTCGAGGGAAAATATTACGAGAAGTTCATGCTGCACTACAATTTCCCGCCCTTCTCTGTCGGGGAAACCGGGCGCATGGGCGCCCCCGGGCGCCGGGAAGTCGGCCACGGCAAGCTCGTCTGGCGGGCGATCCGGCCGATGTTGCCGTCGGCGGAGGACTTCCCCTACACCATCCGCGTGGTCTCCGAGATCACCGAGAGCAACGGCTCCTCGTCCATGGCCTCGGTGTGCGGCAGCTCGCTGGCGCTGATGGATGCGGGCGTCCCCCTGAAGAAGCCGGTCAGCGGCATCGCCATGGGCCTCATCCTCGAGAAGGACGGCTTCGCGGTGCTGTCGGACATCCTCGGCGACGAGGACCATCTGGGCGACATGGACTTCAAGGTCGCCGGCACCGCCGACGGCATCACGTCTCTCCAGATGGATATCAAGATTGCCGGGATCACCGAGGCGATCATGAAGAAGGCCCTCGACCAGGCGAAGGGCGGGCGCCTCCACATTCTGGATGAGATGTCCAAGGCGATCGACGGCGCCCGCGAGGACGTTGGCGAATACGCCCCGAAGATCGAGACCATCACCATTCCCACCGACAAAATCCGCGAAGTGATCGGCACCGGCGGCAAGGTGATCCGCGAGATCGTCGCCACCACCGGGGCCAAGGTCGACGTCAACGACGAGGGCACGGTCAAGGTCTCGGCCAGCGACGGAGCCAAGATCAAGGCGGCCATCGAGTGGATCCGCTCGATCACCTCGGAGCCGGAGGTCGGCCAGATCTACGACGGCAAGGTCGTCAAGGTGGTGGATTTCGGCGCTTTCGTGAACTTCTTCGGGGCGAAGGACGGCCTTGTCCACGTCAGCCAGATCGCCAACAACCGGGTGGAAAAGGTCTCCGACGTTCTGTCCGAAGGCCAGATCGTGAAAGTGAAGCTCCTCGGCTTCGACGATCGCGGCAAGACCCGCCTCTCGATGAAGGTCGTCGACCAGATCACCGGCGAGGACCTGACCAAGAAGGAACCGGCGGAATCCGAGGCGTAACATCCGCGAACCTCTCTTCTCGCGTCCGCGGGAGAGAGGTTCGTTCGCGTTCCGCCGCCCTGAACAGAGCCGGCTGAATCCGGAACGAGAGCCGGCGCGCCGTCGAGGCGCGCCGTGTCCGATCATTCAAGCCGCTTCACCGCCCGGGTCGCCATGCACGTGGGGAAGTGGCGCGAGCGGTGCGTCACCGGCGGCGCCCGGTCGATGTCTTCGAAGAAATCGGTAGGAACGAAGCCGGCCTTCAGCTGGCCGCCGATCT
>JBDTKQ010000172.1:0-13665 GCA_039935235.1 Caulobacteraceae bacterium | reverse complement strand
GCGCCGGAAGGCAGGTTCGGCGCGTGCGCCTCGCCGCGGTGCAGGGTCTCCGGCAGGTTGCGGCGAAGGATGAGGCCGAACGGAAGCACCAGGGCGCCCAGCAGAAACGCCACGCGCCACCCCCATGTTTCGAGCGCCGCGGCGCCGGCGACACCCGCGAGGCTGACGCCGACGAGGCCCCCGACGACGGACGCGAGGTTCTGGCTGACCGACTGCCACGCGCCATAGAAGCCGCGCTTTTCCGGGGGTGCTGCCTCGACCAGAAAGGCGGTGGTCGGCCCGACTTCCCCGCCCAGGGCAAAACCCTGGCACAGCCGCCAGATCACCACCAGCACCGGAGCGAGGGGACCGATCGCGGCGTACGACGGCGTCAGGGCGAGGCCGAGGATCGCCGCCCCCATCAGGGCGAAACTGAACAACATGGCCGGGCGGCGGCCGTGTTTGTCGGCGTAACGGCCGATGAGGATGGCCCCGATCGGGCGAAGGAAAAAGCCGGCGCCGAAGGTGCCCAGCGACAGCATCAGGCTGATGAACGGGGTGCGCCCGGGAAAAAAGTTGTGGCCGATCTGCACGGCGAAGAAGGCGTAGGTGGTGAAATCGTAGAACTCGAGACCGTTACCGATCACCGCGGCGGTGACCTGACGCCGCGTGATCGGCGGCTGGGCCGCCTCGTCCGGGATTCCGCCGAGGACCCCCAGATCGCTCACGCCGCCGCGCTCCCGGTGAGCCGCCGATAGATCGCTGGGGCAGGCGTCCCGAGAAGCGGCAGAACCAGGGCGGCCACGAGCGCCCGCAAGAGGGTCTCAACGATCCGTCCGGGGGTAAAAAAGGCGGCGATGGAACTCATATCGGCGCCGGCGGAAAGCGTCGCCGGCCCGCCAACCAGCGCGACGATGCCGAACACGATGAGAAATCCCAACAGGGCGACGACGATCCCGAAGGCGAACGCGATCGCATAGGCGCCGAAGATCGGCCAGAAGCGACCTTGCGTGAGCGCCCACGATCCGAACAGATCGACCCGCCCGGCGGCGAAGGTCTGGGCCGAGGCCAGGGACAATCGAACCGCCAGAAAAACCAGGACGCACACAGCCGGTACGGCGCCCAGAGCGAGCGGCAGGGGGCCGGGCGACTTGAGGATGCCGGCGAGCGCGATTCCGATCAGAACCGCGGCCACGGCAAGCATGAGATAGGCCGTCAGGCCAACGATCGTCGCCAGAACGAGCAGCTGGAACTGGCGAATCTCGTCGATGCCGAGCCGGACATAGCCGAAACGGTCGGCGCCCGGGGTGAGCACGGCCCGGTTCATCGCCGCGTAGAGAATGGCGCTGACGAGAAGTGAAAGCACGAGCAGGGCGAGATACATCGGTCCCAGCCGCGCGAAGATCCCCAACGCCGCCTGCGGATCCATCATCGCACCGGGACCGGCCTGTTGAAGGCGTATCAGGCTCGGACCGCCCAAACCGATGAGAATGATGCTGGCCGCGATAGAGAAGGCGAGCTGGATCAGCGCCCACACGGCCACCGCCCGCGGCCGCTCCCGCACGACGCGAAAGCCGGTAAGGGCCGCGTCCGAAATGGAGAAGTCCGCCATCGTTCCGTCTGCCCCGTTCGGCCCTCGCCGTTCTTCTCAGAAAGCCGGACCCCGCGCCAGCCTCGCGTTCCGCCCGGTCAGGGCGCGGCGGTCCGTGAAAGGATGCGCTTGACGGGGCGGCGTCGGTGGCGAAGGTGAAGACCGGCCGGCGACAAGGATATCCGATGCGCGCAGTACCCTTCCTCTTCGCCATGCAGACGCTTGCCCTGGTGGCCTGTTCGGCGGCCTCCCCGCACTCGCGCGGGATCGACACGGCGAAGATCGTCGATGCGATCAAGACCGACGAGGTCCACTGGAACGCCGACTGGAAATCGGGCAATCCAGCCAAGGTCGCCGCCCACTACGCCCCGGACGCGGTCCTCATGGTCCCGGGGCTCGCCCCGATGGTCGGGTCCGCCGCCATCCTCAAAGGCATCGACGAGACTTTCGAACAGCCTGGCTTTACCATGACCTTCGCCAGCGACAGGGTGGACGTGGCCAGATCCGGCGACCTTGCGGCCGCCCGAGGAAGCTACAAGACGACGATGAACGACGCCAAAACCGGCGCGCCGACGATCGAGAGCGGAACCTATGTCACCGTCTACAAGCCCCAGCCCGGCGGGGCGTGGAAGGCGGTGTGGGACATCAATACGCCTGGCATTCCGGCGCCGCCGCCCCCGGCCCGTTGATCCGACGACACATCACACCTCGAGGAATCACTCCCATGGAACTGGCCCCCAAGAACACCGGACTGTCGACCGCGCGGCTGGAGCGGATCACCGAGCATCTGGAAAACAGCTATATCGCGCCGGGCAAAATCGCCGGGTGTCAGGTCGCCGTTTCCCGCCACGGCCATCTCGCCTATTTCCGCTCGCTCGGCCAGATGGATCGCGAGGCCGGCAAGGCCATGACCGACGACGCCATCTTCCGCATCTATTCGATGACCAAGCCGATCACCTCGGTGGCTTTGATGACCCTCTACGAGCGCGGCTATTTCCAGCTCGACGACCCGGTCAGCCGTTTTTTCCCGGCCTGGAAGGACCACCGGGTGTGGGTCTCCGGCGAGGGCGCGGACATGGTGACCGAGGCGCCGGCGCGTCCCGTCTCCATGCGCGACATGCTGTGCCACACCGGCGGCCTCACCTATGGCGCGGCGCTCGTGGCGCTCGGCGCGCCGGATTCGGGCCTGGCGGTGGACAAGGTCTACGCCGCCGAGCGCGTGCGGCGCGACCGCGGCGAGACCCTCATGGACTTTATGGACAAGCTCGCCCGCGTGCCGCTGCTCTATCAGCCGGGCGAGCGGTGGATGTATTCGCTGTCCACCGACGTGTGCGGCGCGCTGGTCGAAAAGATCGCCGGCAAGCGGTTCGACAAATACCTTCAGGAAACGATCTTCGATCCCCTCGGCATGCACGACACCGCTTTCGCCGTGGCCCCGGAAAAGGTCGACCGGTTTTGCGCCAACTACCGCCGGGCCGGCGACAAGTCGCTGCGCCTCCTCGATCCCGCGGCGGGCAGCGAATACACCCGTGAGCCGACCTTCTATTCCGGCGGCGGCGGCCTGACCTCGACGACCGAGGACTATATGCGGTTCTGCGAGATGCTCCGCGGCGGCGGCGCGTTTGAAGGCGCCCGCATCCTGGGACCGCGCACGATCGATCTGATGCGCCGCAACCACTTGAAAGATGGACGCGACCTGACCCAGATGGCGGTCGGCGGCTTTTCGGAGACCGGCAACGCGGGCGTCGGCTTCGGCCTCGGCTTCGCCACCGTCACCGACGGGGTGAGAAACGGCGGCTTCGGCGAAGGCGACTACTATTGGGGCGGCGCGGCCTCGACGGCTTTCTGGATCGATCCGGTGGAGGATCTGACGGTGGTCTTCATGACCCAGTTCATGCCGTCGGGAACCTTCAACTTCCGCGGGCAACTGCGCAATATGGTCTATTCCTCGATCGTCGACTGACGCGCCGCTGACACCGTGCCGGTAGCGCATCGACTCCATCGGATCGGTGGGGGCGTTGGGACGGGCGGATCTTCTATCTGTCGGACAGCTACAGCCGATCGCGACATTGCCCTGCCGGTGAGCCAGCCGACCCTGTGCGCCTTCGCCGGCGATACCCTCGAAGACCTCTAGGTCACCACGGCCCGCGACAGCCTCACCCCCCGCCAGCTCGCCCGCGAACCCCTCGCCGGTTCGACGTTGCGGCCGAGGCCGGGAGAAAAGGGCGTCGTCCGGCCGTTCACGGTGAAACAGGCTCGCTCCGCCCGCCGCACCCGAAAAGGAAAATCGCCCCCTCGCAATCGGCTGCGGGAGGGTTCAGGATGGAGCTCTCCCCGCCCGGATCGTGTCGATGTCCGATTCCCCGCCCGCTCCCGCGCGCGCGCCCGAAATAGATGTGACGGCCATGCCGCGCGTCCTGCGGCGAATCGTGGGCGCGGCGTTTCGCGAGGCGCCGCGACGCGTGGCGGTGGCCATGCTCTGTTCGCTGGGCGCGGCGGCCGCGTCCCTGAGCCTTCCTCACCTGTTCGGCCGGGCGGTCAACCAGGCGCAGCACCTGTTGGGCGCGCCGGTCGAGGCGGTCCGCCACGCCCTTGTCGTCACCGCGCTTCTGGCGGTCGCCGCCACGGCGGTGCGTGGCCTGCTGACGATGGTCGCCAACTACGAGGCCGAGTGGGTCAGCCAGAAGGTCGCCTACCGCTATCGCCTCGACTTCTTCCGCCAGCTCCAGCGGCTCTCCTTCGGTTTTCACGACACGATCCATTCGGGCGACCTGATCACCCGGGGGATGCTCGACCTCGAGGGTGCGCGGGCCTTCATCCAGAACGGCATGATGACGGCTATCACCCTCACGCTTCTGCTCGGGATCGCCGCCGGCCTGATGATCGCCGCCGATCCGAGGATGGCCTTGATCGCCCTGGCCTTCTTCCCCATCGCCGCATGGTCGCTGGCGCGCATGGGGTTTTTGCTCCGGGTGACCTGGCTTCGCGTGCAGCGGCTGATGAGTATCCTCACCCTGACCATGGAGGAGAACCTTCAGGGTATCCGGGTGGTGCGCGCCTTCGCCGCCAAGGTCTTCGAGATGGCCAAGTTCGACGCCGCGGCCAACGCGGCGCTCGCCTATTCCTATCGCCGGATCGTACTTCGCTTCCGCGCCGTCTCGGTGATGACCGTGAGCTTCTACGGCTCGATGACTCTGCTGTTGTGGGTCGGCGGGCACAAGGTGGCGGCGGGGGCCATGACTCCCGGGCGGCTCACCGAGTTCCTCACCTATATGACCCTGCTCCAGTCGCCGATCCGGCAGATCGCGATGATCTTCGCCTCGGCCGCGCGGGCGACGAGCTCGGGCGGGAGACTGTTCGAGATTCTTGATCTCGCCCCGGGGATCGCCGATGCGCCGGGCGCCTCGGAATTGATCGTCACGACCGGGACCCTGCGCTTCGAGCATGTGGACTTCGCCTATGCGGGCGGTCCGCCGATCCTCCAGGACGTCAGCTTCGAGGTCGCCGCCGGCGCCACTCTGGGCATTGTCGGGCCGCCGGGATCGGGCAAGTCGACCATCGCCAACCTCATCCCGCGATTTTACGATGTCACCGGCGGGCGGGTGACCATCGACGGTCAGGATGTGCGGACCGTGACCCTCGCCTCGCTTCGCCGCCACGTCGGCCTCGTCCAGCAGGAGGCGTTTCTGTTCGACGCCACGGTGACCAACAATGTCGCCTATGCCGATCCGTGGGCGGACCAGGAGCGCATCGTCGGCGCCGCGCGCACGGCCCAGATCCACGACTATGTGGCAAGCCTTCCCGGCGCCTACGAAACCCGCGTCGGCGAGCGCGGCGTCGCCCTATCCGGGGGTCAGCGCCAGAGGATGAGCATCGCCCGCGGCGTCGTGCCGGGCCCCGGGGTGATGGTGTTCGACGACTCCACCGCCGCCATCGACGCGGTCACCGAGAAACAGGTCCGCGACGCCCTCGCCCGGGCCACGGCGGCCAAGGCGACGGTGATCATCGCCCATCGCCTGTCGTCGCTGATGCACGCCGACGAGATCGTCGTCCTTGAGGAGGGGCGGATCGTCGAACGCGGCAGCCACGCCGAACTCCTCGCCCTCGGCGGCGAATACGCCGACCTCTTCGCGCTTCAGACCAGAGCCGAACAGGGCCTCTCGATCGTTGACGCCCGCATGCGCCGCAAACTCGCGGAGGCCGGCGCGTGACCGACCTTGCTCTCGACAACGAGGCGCCGCGGCGGCCGCGGGCCAATCTGGGCACGCCGGACGAGGAGGAGATCTTCGCCAGTTTCGATACGAAGATCATCGGGCGGTTTTTCGCCTATCTGACGCCGCACCGCGCCCTCCTTTTCGGGGCGCAAGCCGCCGTGCTCCTCTCCTCGGCGAGCGGGGTGGCGATGCCCTATGTCATCGGCCTGGCGGTGAACGCGGCGGTTCGCAATCACGTCGCCCGTCTCGAGACGCTTCTGGCGGTATTCGCCGGCCTCGTGGTGTTCAACGCCGCCGCCGCCTTCTGCGACAACTGGATGACCTCGCGCCTCGCCCAGCGGGTGATTTTCGATGTCCGCCGCTCGATGTTCGCGCACTTTCAGGACGTCGCCCTGACTTTCATGGACAAGACCCATGTCGGCCGGATCATGTCGCGGCTCCAGGGTGACGTGAACGCGCTCCAGGAATTCCTCGAGAGCTCCACCGGCGCGCTCGGGGACCTGACGACGCTCTTCGGCTACGCCGCCGTCCTTTTGTGGATGGACTGGCGCCTCGGCCTTCTCACTCTCGCGACCATCCCCGCCCTGGTCGCCATCCGCGCGGTGTGGCTGCCGTTCTCCAAGAAGACCTTCCGCCGGGCGCGCGACGCCTCTTCCATCGCCAACGGGGCGCTCGCGGAAAACATCAACGGCGTGCGCACCGTTCAGGAAGCGCGCCGCGAGGGGCTCAATTTCGAGCTCTACGAGGAAAAGGCGCGGGAGAACTTCGAGGCCCAGGTGGGATCGGCGTGGCTGGCCCAGATCATGACCCCCACGGTGGACATCCTCACCGGTGTCGCCATGGCCTTCATCATCGTCGTCGGCGGCAACGAGGTGTTGGGCGGGACCCTCGCCGTGGGCGTCCTGGTCACCTTCATCCTGTCGGTGCAGCGCTTCTTCGATCCGGTGCGGCTGCTCTCCATGCAATACACGGTGATGCAGCGAGCCATGGCCGCCGGCTACCGCATCTTCGAGGTGCTGGACGTGCCGGTGACCATCTTCAACCGCCCCGGCGCGGTGGCGCTGAAGGATATCGAGAGCACCATCGAGCTCGACCACGTCACCTTCGGTTACGCGCCCGAGCGCCCCGTCCTCCATGACGTGAGCCTGAAAGTCGCTCCCCGCCAGGTGGTCGCGCTCGTGGGTCCCACGGGGTCGGGAAAGACCAGCATCACCGCCCTCGTCCATCGCTTTTATGACGTCGGTTCCGGCGCCGTGCGGGTGGGCGGCCACGACGTGCGCGACGTCACCCTCGAAAGCCTGGGCGCCCTCGTCGGCATGGTCTTGCAGGAGCCCTTCCTGTTCAGCGGCACGATCGAGGAGAACATCCGCTATTCCACCGCCGCCGCCACGCGCGAGGACGTGATCGCCGCCGCCCGCGCGGTGAGCGCGCACGACTTCATCACGCGCCTGCCGGGCGGCTACGACACCCCGCTCGGCCAGCGCGGGCGCAACCTCTCGGTCGGCCAGCGCCAGCTCCTCTCGTTCGCCCGGGTTCTGGTGGCCGACCCCAAGATCCTCATCCTCGACGAGGCCACGGCCAATATCGACAGCTTCACCGAACAGGCCATCCAAAAGGCGCTCAAAGTGCTCTTCGCCGGCCGCACCTGCCTCATCATCGCCCATCGCCTGGCCACTGTGCGCGACGCCGACCAGATCGTCGTCCTGCGCCAGGGCCGCATCGTCGAACAGGGTCCCCACGACGCCCTGATCGCCGGCGACGGGCTCTACGCGCGCCTCTA
Source organism: Caulobacteraceae bacterium (assembly GCA_039935235.1). Lineage (GTDB taxonomy): Bacteria > Pseudomonadota > Alphaproteobacteria > Caulobacterales > Caulobacteraceae > Acaudatibacter. The sequence continues at coordinate 6,101 of JBDTKQ010000172.1, read as the reverse complement.
CCGCTCCAGCCACGGCTCCTTCGACGACGTGGCGGGGGAGGGGGATGGGCGGACCTGAGGGGGAAGGCGAGATGACGGACAGCGCGATATGCCAGTCCGGGAGCGTCGCCATGGCGTGCTCATGGGTCGGCCGTGGCGGTCGCTGGCGCGCGGTCCGCGGGTTCGTCAACCCACGACCAGCCTCGCCCCGATGGCCAGGGCGAGCGCCGGTGGCATGACGATGGCCCCGACTTTCAGAAACCCAAGGAAGCTCACGTCCTCGCCCTCGCGGCGGATGGCGGTGAGCCACAGGATGGTGGCGAGGGAGCCGGTGATCGACAGGCCCGGGCCGAGGTCGACGCCGATCAGAAGGGCGTCCTCCACCCGTGGCGGGGAGTGAGCGGCGGCCACCGCCGTGCTGGCGACGACCCCGGCGGGGAGGTTGTTGATCAGGTTGTCGGCGACGGCGACGGCTGTCCCCGCCACGGCTGCCGTCCAGGCTTCCGAAGTTCGCGCGCTGGCCGCGAGGGCGCCGGCCAAGGCGCCGATCGCGCCGGTGCGGTTCAACGCCTCGACCAGCACGAAGAGTCCGGCGACGAGTGGCAGGATCGACCACGAAATCCCGCGTATCGTCGCCCAAGGCGCCGCGCGCTTGCGGATCGACACGATGCCGGCGGTCGCGGCGCCGAGGGCGAAGGTCGGGCCGCCAAGGGCCAGATCGAGGCCCGAGACGATGAGGAGCGCCGCCCCGGTCACGGCGATGCCGATCAGGGCGTCGCGCCCGCCAGGGGAAAGCGCCGGAGGCGCGATCCGCGCCGCGCACGTCCCGCCAAGCGCGGCCCGCTGTGTCCATGCCAAGATTGCGAACGTGGCGACGATGGCGACGGCGGAGGGGGCCGCGAAGCGGGCGAGCCATGGCAGGAGCGCCGGTGTGTGGCCGCCGAAGAGCACCAGGTTGGCGGGGTTGGAGATCGGCAGGACGAAGCTCGCGGCATTGGCGACGAAGGCGCAGACGAGCAGGTAAGGGAGCTTCGGCGCACTCGCCTTCTTCGCCGCCGCATAGACCGCCGGGGTGAGCACCACGGCTGTGGCGTCGTTGGAAAGAAACACCGTGACGGCCACGCCGACCGCCCAGGTCAGGGCGAAGAGGCGCGCCGGCGATCCCCTGGCCGCGTTCACCGCGGCCGCGGCGGTCCAGTCGAACAGACCTTCCCGCCGGGCGGTCTCGGCCAGAAGCATCATGCCGACGAGGAAGAGATAGACCTCGCGGCCGCGCCACACCGCATGAAGCGCGGCGCTCCACGCGATCAGTCCCGCCGCGAGCAGAGCCGCCGCGCCCCCCGCCGCCCACACCGCCTCCGGCCATCGAAAGGGCCGCGCCACCACCCCGGCGGCGGCCAGCGCGGCGATCGTCCAGACGGCGAAGCGGGCGGCGTCGGTCACCGCGCCACTCTAACCCTCCCCGTCCTGGAAATGCGCCTCGGCGCGAAGCCCCGCCCGGCCCCGTGTTCGCAAGGGGTGGCGCAACCGCCGGGGCGCCGGTAGTTTCCTCGTCCGCCGCCGCGCCGCGCGGCGACAACCGCCATGGGGGCGACGCTCGTGCACCAGACATTCCGCCGCATCGCCCGAATCGCCCTGCTGCTGACGCTTCCGGCCCTCCTCGCCGGTTGCGGGATCAACGCCATTCCGACCAAGCAGGAGAAGGCCCGCGCCGCGTGGGCCGACGTGCAGAACAACTATCAACGTCGCTCGGACCTCATTCCCAACCTGGTGGCCACGGTCAAGGGCTACGCCGCCCAGGAAAAGAGCACTCTGGTGGAGGTGACCCAGGCGCGGGCGAGCGCCACCCAGGTTCGGGTGGACGCCTCGACCCTCACCGACCCCGCCGCTTTCCAGAAATACGAGCAGGCCCAGAACCAGCTTTCCGGTGTTCTGGGCCGGCTTCTGGCGGTGAGCGAGAAATACCCCGACCTCAAGTCCAACCAGAACTTCCTCGCCCTCCAATCGCAACTCGAGGGCACGGAGAATCGGATCACCGTCGCCCGGCGCGACTACAACGAGGCGGTGCGCGATTTCAACACCACGCTGCGGACGTTCCCGACGATCATCTGGGCCTCCACGGTCTATTCCAGGGAAAAGCCGATGGCCCTGTTCAGCGCCAACGCCGCGGCCCAGACCGCGCCGACGGTGAACTTCGACACCGCCGTCCCCGGCGCCGCTCCCGGCTCTCCGCCGCCCAGCGCTCCGGCGCCGGCGAGCACGACCGCCGCCGCGGCCCACCCGTGATCCGCGCCGGCGGCGTTCTGGCCCTGTTGCTGGCGCTGGTTTTCGCGCCGGCTCTGGCGGCGGCGCCGAGCTTTCCGGCGCTCACCGGCCGGGTGGTCGACGACGCCCACGTGCTCACGCCCCAGGTCCAGGCCGATCTGACCGCCAAGCTGGCGAGCCTCGAGCAGCAAACCACGCGTCAGCTGGTGGTGGTCACCCTGCCGGGTCTCGGCGGCTACGACATCCAGGACTACGGCTATCAACTCCTGCGCAAATGGGGGATCGGCCAGAAGGGGACCAACAACGGCGCCCTGTTCATCGTCGTTCCCTCCGAGCACAAGGTGCGGATCGAGGTTGGCTACGGGCTCGAACCGGTGCTTACCGACGCCCTGTCCAGCGTCATTCTCCAACAGGCGGTTTTGCCGAAGTTCCGCGCCGGCGACGTTTCCGGCGGGGTGGTGGACGGGACCGACGCCATCGTCCAGCAACTGAGCCTGCCGGACGCGGACGCCCAGGCGAAGGTCGCGCAAGCGGCCCGGCCCCCGGCGCGGCATTTCAGCCCGTTCGGCGCCATCGTTCCCATCGTCTTTATCTTCTTCCTCGTATCCTCGATCTTCGGGCGACGGGGCGGTGGGGGAATGGGTTGGCTCTTGCCGATGATGATTCTCGGCGGCTCGCGCGGCGGTTGGGGCGGTGGCGGTGGCGGTTTTGGCGGCGGGGGAGGGGGCTTTTCCGGCGGCGGCGGGTCGGGCGGCGGCGGTGGCGCCTCGGGGGGCTGGTAGGATGCTGAGCACCCTCGACAAGGAACGCATCGAGGCGGCGGTGACCGACGCCGAAACCGGAACCACCGGCGAGATCGTCGTGGTGCTCGCGGCGGAGGTGTCGAACTATCGTGAGGTTCCCCTGGCGTGGGGCGCGGCCGCGGCCCTCGCCCTGCCGCCGATCGCCTTGGCGCTGGGCCTGCGGCCGATGGCCATGGCGGGGGAGGCCGGGGTCTGGCTCGTCGCCCAGGCCTCGGCGTTCGAGGCGGAGCTGATTTTCGCCCTCGCCCTGTATGCCCTGGCGCAGATTTTGCTGTTCGTGGCGACGTCGGTCGTCGTCTCGATCCCGCCTATTCGCCGGACGCTCACCCCCGCGGCGCTCAAGCGCCACCGGGTACAGCGCGCCGCGCAACATCATTTCGCCGCCCTCGCCGCGCGGGCCAAGGCCGGGGAGACGGGGGTGCTGATCTTCGTCGGCGTCGACGACCGGCAGGTTCGTGTTCTCGCCGACGCCGCCCTCCACGCCAAGGTCGGCGAGAGCGTGTGGACCCGCGCCGCCGCCGCCGTCGGCCGGGCGATGAAGCGCGGACCCGATCCCACGGCCGGTATCGTCGAGGCGGTGAAGATCTGCGGCGCCGCCCTCAAGGCCCACTTCCCGGGCGACCAGCCCCATGAGTGGCCCGCGAGGCCACAGGAAATTTAGGCCCGCGCGCCGCGGTCCGCTCGCTTGGGCCGGCGGATGTTTACGGTGTGGGCGGCTGGGTGGCTGGGGCCTCGGGAGCGCGAGCGGCGGGGTTTTCGGGGGGCGTCGGCGCCGCCGGCGCGGCGTCGTTGTATTTCAGCGCCTTGCCGAGAAGGGCGGAGCGGGCGGCGAGCCCGCGGGCAGTCGTGTCGCAGCGGTCTGGAAGGGCCCACGACAGCCACGCCCGGGCCAGCGCGCGCCGCGGCTTTTCCTCCGCCGGATGCCAGATCGCCTGGCCCTGACGGATCGCCTCGGCCCCCTTGGCGGCGATCGGCGTGGGGCTGGCCTTCTCGGCGGCCTCCACCGCTCCGGCGAGGACCTTGGCCTCCGCCCGCGCCGCCTGCATGTCGGAGTAATAGGGGGCCGGCTCGTTCTTCACCGATTTTCCGTAGGCCTTGTCGATGGCCACGAGGTCCGGCTTCACCTGGTCGTAGACCACGAGATATTCGCTCAGGGCTCCGTAGCACCAGGCGGTGAGGGGGTAGTCCTCCGTGGGGGCGCCGGGAGGGAGGGGCTCGCCGGGGGCCTCGGGCGCGGGCGTGGTGGCGAGAAGGGCCAGGGCGATGAGCGTGGCGGACGCCGACATGGGCGGGTCTCCTTGTTGAGGTCAAGCCGGGGGCGTCCCGGGGGCGCCGAACGCGCCGCCACCCGGGGTTTCGATCTCGATGACGTCGCCGGGCGCGACATGAAGCGAAAAACAGCCCGGGAGTTCCTTTAACGCGCCGTCGGCGCGGATCAACCGCTGAGCGCCCGAGAGACCGTCGCCTCCGCCGCGCACCCCCTTGGGCGCATGAGCGCGGCGTGTCGAGAGCAAGGCCGCCTCCATGGCCGCGAGGAAACGAATGCGCCGGACCGCCCCGTCGCCTCCGGGCCGCGCGCCGACGCCGCCGGAGCCCGGGCGCAAGGCGAAGCGCTCCACCCGCACGGCGAACCGCCGTTCGAGAATTTCCGGGTCGGTGAGCCGCGAATTGGTCATGTGGGTGTGAACCGCCGAGGCCCCGGCGCGCGTGGCCGTCGCCCCCGCCCCGCCGCACAGGGTCTCGTAATATTGCCGGCTCTCGTCGCCGAAGGTGAAATTGTTCATCGTACCTTGGGAATTGGCCATGACCCCGAGGGCCTCGTAAAGGGCGTCGACGAGATGCTGGCTGGTTTCGACATTGCCGGCGACCACCGCGGCCGGCGATCGGGGACTGAGCATCGAGGGGTGGGCGAGGCGCACGGTGAGGGGCGCCAGACAACCGGCGTTGAGTGGAATGTCGTCCTCCACGAGGGTGCGAAAGACATAGAGGGCGGCGGCGTCGACGATCGCCGACGGGGCGTTGAAATTGCCCGGAAGAACGCCGCTCGATTCGCGAAAGTCGAGACTCGCCTCGCCCCGCTCGCGATCGACGGCGATCTTCAACGCGACCACGCCGCCGCCGTCCATCGGGACCCGCGCGGCCCCATCGGTGAGGCGGCCAACGGCCCGGCGGACGCACGCCTCGGCGTTTTTCTGGACCAGGTCCATGTAGCGCGCGACGGTCCCGCCGCCATGCGCCTTGATCAGGGCGAGCACAGCCAGGGCGCCGGCGTGGCAAGCGGCGATCTGGGCCTTGAGGTCCCCTATGTTGCGCTCCGGCGCGCGGGCGGGCCACGGACCCTGGCGAAGGGCCGCCAGAACATCCCCCTCGAGGAAACGTCCGCCGCGCACGATCGGCAGGGCGTCGAGCATCACGCCTTCCTCGGCGATGGTGGTGGAGAAGGGCGGCATCGATCCGGGCTGGACGCCGCCGACGTCGGCGTGGTGGCCACGGGCGGCGACGAAGAAGGCGGGCGTCCCCGCGTCCCCGGGCGCGAACACCGGCATGACCACGGTGATGTCCGGCAGATGGGTGCCCCCGGCGTAGGGGTTGTTCAGCGCGAAGGCGTCGCCGGGCGCGAAACGGGGGTGGCGCGCCTGAACCGCCCGCACACTCGCGCCCATGGAACCCAGATGGACCGGCATGTGCGGCGCATTGGCCACGAGGCCGCCGCCGGCGTCGAACAGGGCGCAGGAAAAATCCAGGCGCTCCTTGATGTTGACGGACAAGGCGGTGCGTTCGAGCGCCGCGCCCATGGCCTCGGCAACGCCCATGAAGCGGCGGTTGAACAGCTCGAGGGTGACCGGGTCGGCGGCGCCCGGCGCCGGAGCGGCGGCGCGGGCGGCCGTGCGGCGAAGGCGCAGCGATCCGTCGTCCGCGGCGACCGCCCGCCACCCCGCGGCCAGCCATATCTGGGTGTCTTGGCGCACGATCAACCGCGGCCCGTGGACGGGCGCGGTCATCGCGTCGGCGAACACCGGCGAGTCGCCGGGAGCATCCGCCGCCACGCGAACC
>JBDTKQ010000171.1:0-3550 GCA_039935235.1 Caulobacteraceae bacterium | reverse complement strand
GCCTGTTCACCACCGCGCCGGTTCCAGCGATGCGACAAGCCCTCGACCGCGCCGGCTGGAGCGTGGCCGACGTCGATCTTTTCGAGGTCAACGAGGCTTTCGCCGTGGTCGCCATGATCGCCATGCGCGATCTGGGCATCGACCATGCCCGGCTCAACGTCAATGGCGGCGCCTGCGCCCTCGGCCACCCCATCGGCGCGTCGGGCGCACGCATTCTGGCGACGCTCCTCGCGGCGCTTGAGGCGCGGGGCGAAAAGCGCGGCCTCGCCTCACTGTGCATCGGCGGCGGCGAGGCGGTGGCCATGGCGGTGGAGCGCCTCTGAGGCGCGTGGCGTAAGGCGGCGCCGCCATGGACGAGATCGCCCGCATCCGGGGCCGCTACCCCGACTACACCCGCGCCCGCCTCGCCGCCTTCGCCCGTCGGCTGGCGCGGTCGATCTATCCGGAAAAGACGCCGGCGACGGCGATCGAGGCGGCGGGGCCGACGGACCGCATCGGTTTCGCGGAGGCCGCGGCGCTGGACTATCGGCCCGTTAAGATCGGCGCCCCGCTCGGTCCGCTGTGGTCGACATGGTGGATGCGCATCACGGTCGACATCCCCGAGGCGTGGCGCGGCGCCCGGGTCGACCTCCACTGGGACAGCCGTTCCGAAGCGCTTCTGTGGCTGGACGGCCGCTCCGCCGCCGGCCTCAACATCGGCCGATCCGCCGCGCGCCTCACCCCCGCGGCCACCGGTGGCGAGCGCCTGGTCTTTCATGTCGAGGTGGCGTGCAACCGCGCCTTCGGGGCGAGCGACGGCGACGGCCGCGCGCCGCCGGGGGACCCCTACAGGTTGGCGGCCTGTGAAATCCGGCGGTTCGATCCGGCGGCGTGGGATCTGTTTCACGATTTCGAAACCCTTCGCCGGCTCGAGGCCGATCGCGTCCCGCCGCAGACCACGGTCGCCTTCGGCGCGGCTGGCAAGGCCGTGGTGCGCCCGGCCCTCGACAGCACTTGGGCGGGGCGGCTGCTCCATGATCTCAATCGGGTGTGCAATGTGCTGATCCCCGAGGACCCGGTGACATGGGCCGATGGGCGCCGCATCCTCGCCGACCTCCTCGCGGTGCGGAACGGCGGGGTCGTCCATGAGCTCTCGGCGGTCGGTCACGCCCATATCGACACCGCGTGGCTGTGGCCGATCGAGGAGACCCGGCGCAAATGCCAGCGCACCTTCGCCACGGCGGTCGGGCTGATGGACGCCTATCCGGAGTTCCGCTTCGCCGCCTCGCAAGCCTGGCAATATGCCGCCATCGAGGAGGTCGATCCGGACCTGTTCGCCCGGATCAAGGCCAAGGCGGCCGGCGGCCAATGGATTCCTGTCGGTGGATCGTGGGTCGAGCCCGACTGCAATCTGCCCAGCGGCGAGTCCCTCTGCCGCCAGTTCCTCTATGGACAGCGGTGGTTCGAGCGGGCGTTCGGGGTCCGCTCGCGGATCTTCTGGAACCCCGACGTGTTCGGCTACGCCGGCCAACTCCCGCAACTGATGCGCGAGGCGGGCATGGACCGGTTTTTGACCCAGAAGCTCTCGTGGAACCGGTTCACAGTCCCGCCGCATCACAGTTTCCGCTGGCGCGGAATCGACGGCTCGGAGGTCCTCACCCACTTTCCCCCCGCCGACACCTACAATGGCGTGGCCGGCGTCGAGGAGCTCCGATACCACGCGGCCAACTACAAGGACGCCGACCGGTCCGCGCACGGCCTCTACCTGTTCGGTCACGGCGACGGCGGCGGGGGTCCGGCGCCGGAAATGATCGAGGCCTTGCGAAGGACGGCTGACCTTCAGGGGGTTCCGCGCACGACCTTCCGTGACCCGGACGCCTTCTTCGATCTGCTTGAGGCCGACCGCGGCCGACTGGCGGCGATCGAAGGCGAGCTCTATTTCGAATATCACCGGGGGACCTACACCAGCCAGGCGGAGGTCAAGCGACTCAACCGCCTGATCGAGGGCCGTCTCCAGGCATTGGAGTATCTGTGCGTGGCGGCCGGCCACGCGGGCGTGTCGGCGCCGACACGCGAGGCGATCGAGGGGCTGTGGCGCGTCCTCCTGGTCAACCAGTTCCACGACATCCTTCCCGGGAGCAGCATCGCCGAGGTCTATGAGCGCACGGGCGCCGAACTGCGCGCGTTGGCGAACACCGTCGACGGCCACGCCCGCGACCTGCTCGACGCGCTCGGCGATCCAGGCGCCGCGCCGGACGACTGGCGACCGGTCGACACCCTGGGCTTTCCCCGTGCGGAAGTCGTGAAAACCCCCGCGGGCGACCTGGCGTGGATCGAGGCGCCGGCCTTCGCCGCCGGGCGGGTGACGGCGACGCTGGAAACCGCGAGCCTGAGAGAGGCCGACGGCGGCGGCTTCATCCTCGAAAACAGTCACCTTCGCGCGGTCCTCACCGCCAGTGGATCGGTGAAATCGCTGGTTCATCTGGCGACCGGGCGCGAATGCCTGTCCGGAACCGGCAACCGCATCGTCCTGTTCGAGGACCGGCCGATCCAGTACGAGGCGTGGGATATCGACCCCTTCGCGCTCGAGACTGCGCGGGACGCGCCGGACGCGCACGACGCCGCCGTCACCGGGCGCGGACACTTGCGCGCGGCGGTCCGGTTCGAGCGGCGCCTTGGCGCGGGGAGCGTCATGAGCCAGACCGTTCGGCTCGACGCCGGATCCCGCCATCTGGCGTTCGACACCGTTCTCGACTGGCGAGAGCGAAGGGTGCTGGTCAAGGCCATGTTCCCCGTCGCCTGCCGCGCGCCTTTCGCCACCTATGAGACGATGTTCGGGGCCGTCGAGCGGCCTACCCACGCCAATACCGACGCCGATCTGGCCCGGTTCGAGGTTCCCGGCCATCGCTGGGCCGATCTGTCGGACCCGGCGTTCGGCGTCTCGCTGCTCAGCGACGCCCGTTATGGTTTCTCGACCTTCGAAAACTGGATGGCGCTCAGTCTGGCGCGCGGCCCCGTCTCTCCCGACCCTACCGCCGATATCGGACGCCACACCTTTCGCTACGGACTGTTTCCCCACGGGGGGGACTGGCGGGCGGCCGGCGTGGTGGCGGAGGGGGCGCGCTTCAATCGCGAGGTCGTCTGGGTCCGGGGCGCGCCCGCGATCCTCGGGAGGACCCTCGTTTCGGCAACCCCGGCGGGGGTGGTGGTCGACACCATCAAACCGGCGGAGGACGGGGAGGGCTGGGTCGCGCGGCTCTACGAAAGCGCCGGCGCGGCCGCCGTCGTACGGCTGGATTTCGGCGTCCCTGTGCGCCGGGTCTGGCTCAGCAACACGCTGGAAGACCGGTTGGAGCCGATCGCGCTGGTGGATGGCGGGTGCCGGTTGGAGATGCGTGGCTTTCAGGTCACTACGCTGCGTCTGCTGTGACGCTCGGCCGCGTTGGCGATTGCGCCGGCGGCGCCCGCGCCCCATTTTGGGCAGGTGCGCGGGCGGGGGCCTTTGAACGCGCAACGAGTCCCGTACCATAAACGAAGAAGGTGTTCGAATTTCCATGACGTCCCCGCGCGC
>JBDTKQ010000170.1:0-5309 GCA_039935235.1 Caulobacteraceae bacterium | reverse complement strand
ACATCGAGGGAGCGCGCTTGATGGGCCAAAAAGGGAGGGTGTCCAAACCAACGAGGGTGCTTGGTTAGATGCCACCCGCAAAGACTGAGATCAGCCCACCGGGTATCCATTTGGTATTCCACCGAAGAAGGCTCGACGAAGCTTTAAGGCGGCGCAGCCCAAATTGTTGACTCAACTGACAATTTTGGTGGAGCCGTGGGGAATCGAACCCCAGACCTCCTCATTGCGAACGAGGCGCTCTACCATCTGAGCTACGGCCCCCCTTCCCTTCGGGAGAGGAAGCGCGGGACATAAGGGCGGGCGCCCGGCGGTGTCAACATTTGGCCCCGCCTTGTCATGCGTCGCGGCCGCCGATAGGACCGGCAAGCTCAACCGCGCGAGAGGCCCTCTGGTTTATGGACGCGATCCTCAATTTCCTGGAGTTCGTCATCCAGGCGCTCCTCACCCTGATCGTATGGGCGGTGGTCGCCTACGCCATTCTCAGCTGGCTGGTGGCGTTCAATGTGGTCAATCTGCGCAACCGTTTCGTCTATAGTGTCTCGCGCTTTCTGGACGGGGTGGTCACTCCCATCCTGCGTCCGATCCAGCGCTTCCTGCCCAGCCTCGGCGGAATCGACTTCTCGCCGATCATCCTGTTCATCCTGATCGGCGGGGCGCAGCGCTATCTCATTCCGCCCCTGTTCGCCTGGCTTCACGGTCTCGTGGGCGGCGGCGGCGCGGTCGCGATTTGAGGGAGCGGGCGATGACCACCATGAGCAAGCGTTGGGTGTTGAAGCACCGGCCGCACGGCGAGATCGCGCCGGGGGATCTCGAACTGGTCGAGACGCCGCTGCCGGAGCTGGCCGACGGCGAGGTCCTGATCCGCACCGTCTATCTGTCGCTCGATCCCACCAACCGCATCTGGATGAGCGACCAGGACCAGTATCTGCCGCCGGTCCAGATCGGCGAGACCATGCGCGGCGGCGGTGTGGGCGTGGTCGAGCGCTCGCGCTCCGACCGCTTCAAACAGGGCGACCTGGTCAATCCCGGCCTCGCCGGCTGGGCGACCCACACGATCGCCCCCGCGGCCGGGGTCAGCCCCGTGCCGGCGATCCCCGGGGTTCCGCTCACCGCCTTCATGAGCGTGCTTGGCGCGACCGGCCTCACCGCATGGTTCGGCATGACCGACATCGGCCGGCCGCAAGCGGGCGAGACGGTGGTGGTCTCCGCCGCCGCCGGGGCGGTGGGCTCGATCGCCGGCCAGATCGCGAAATTGCGCGGGGCCCGGGTGATCGGCATCGCCGGCGGCAAGGCCAAGTGCGACTGGCTCACCGGCGACCTCGGCTTCGACGGCGCGGTGGACTACAAGAACCAAGACGTCGGCGCCGCCCTCGACCGCCTTTGCCCGGACGGGATCGACGTCGACTTCGAGAATGTCGGCGGGGCGGTCATGGACGCGGTGATCTCGCGGATGAACAATTTCGGCCGCGTCGCGCTGTGCGGCATGATCTCAACCTACAACAAGGAGGGTCCCGCGGCGGGTCCGACGGACTTCGCCCGGGTGCTCATGCACAGGCTGCTGATCAAGGGCTTCATCGTCATCGACTATCTGCCGCGCGCCGCGGAGGCCTTCGCCGAGCTCGCCCCGCTGGTCGTCTCCGGCCGGCTGAAGTGGAAGGCGCACGTCGAGGACGGCCTCGAAAACGCGGTGTCGGCGCTGGAGCGGCTGTTCACCGGCGCCCACGACGGCAAGCTCCTGATCCGCGTTTCCCCCGAGCCGTAGGGGTGAGAATCTGACTCATGGTTCCCGGCCGACAAGCGGAGGGCGGGAATTTCCGAGTCGGGTGTGGCCAAGTTCCGAGATGGGCCGACTCCGCCCCCAACCTGTGGCGGGGAAGCGGACCGGCGAATCATGCGATCCGGCCGTCGCGCTCGCCCGACCGGGCGCCGAGCGTGTGAGTTTGACCACCGGATCGTCAGGCGCCGCGGGTGAGTCCTTCGTCGGCGAAAACCGTCTTCACCGCCGGATCGGCCAACATCTGGCGGCGGTGGCGGGCGAGTTCGGGAAAGTTCGCCAGGCCGCCGGGGATCACCTTGGTCGCCCAGTCGAGCATCGGCGTTGCATAGGCGTCGGCATAGGTGCGCCGCGCGCCCATAATCCACTCGCGCTCCTTCAGCCGCGCGTCGAGCAGTTTCAGGTTCGCCTTGACCACGGACACGGCGGCGTCGCGGACGCGCTTCAACGCGTCCTCGTCTGTCGCGGTGGTGAAGCGCCCGGGGCCGAACAGGGGAAAATAGGCGGGATGAAGATCGCCGGTGATGAACGCCGTCCAGCGCGTCAATTCCGCCTGCTCACGGGGGCCGCCGTCGACGCCGAGCCGCGCCTGTGGATGACCGGCCGCGAGGAAGGGCAGGATGGCGGCGTTCTGGGTCAGGATGCGCCCGTCGCCGGGATCGAACGCCGGGACCGCGCCGGCGGGATTGATCTTCAGGTAGGCCGGATCGTGGGGATCGACCCGCACCGCCTCGTAGGGCTCGCCGATCCATTCGAGCGCGATGTGCACGCACATGGAACAGGCGCCGGGAGCGTAGTAGAGCTTGTACATCGAAGGATCCTTTCGCGTCAGGGGCGTCGTCAGAAGATGTGAGCTTGCGCCGGCGATCCAAGGGGTCGGCCCCGGAACCGCTCGCCGCGCTCGCCCGTTGGCTTGGAGCGGGCCGCGGGGACGCCTGAGGATTGCGCGCTGGGCGATCGCGGGGGTATTGGCGCCCTCGGGGTCACCACGCCCAAGGTTGAAAGCAGACGATGATGACGGCGCAGTCCGCAACTACCGTGTCCGACAGGTCGGTCACCGCCAAGGGTCCCGCGCCGACGCCCGACATCGACCGCCTCACCATCGACACCATCCGCACCCTGACGATCGACGCGGTGCAGAAGGCCAATTCCGGTCACCCCGGCGCGCCCATGGCGATGGCTCCGGTGGGCTACACCCTGTGGAACCGGTTCCTGCGCTACGACCCGGCCCACCCCCACTGGCCCAACCGCGACCGCTTTGTGCTCTCCGCCGGCCACGGCTCGTTGCTGCTCTACAGCCTGCTGCATCTGGCCGGGGTCCAGGCCGCCGATGACAAGGGAAAAACGCTCAATCGCCCGGCGGTGAGTCTGGACGACATCAAGTCGTTCCGTGAGCTTGGCAGCGTGTGCGCCGGACATCCGGAATACCGCCTGACCACGGGCGTGGAGACGACCACCGGACCGCTCGGCCAGGGGGCGGGGGCGAGCGTCGGCATGGCCATGGCCAGCCGTTGGCTCGCCGCGCGCTACAACACGCCTCGAGCCACCCTCTTCGACTACAACGTCTATGCCCTGTGCAGCGACGGCGACATGATGGAGGGGGTGTCCAGCGAGGCCGCCTCGGTGGCCGGCCATCTGCGGCTCTCCAACCTGTGCTGGATCTATGACGATAACACCGTGACCATCGAGGGCCACACCGAGTTGGCTTTCAACGAGGACGTCGCCGAGCGCTTCCGGGCGTATGGCTGGGCGACCCACCAGGTGGACGACGCCAACGATTGCGAGGCTCTCGCCCGGGCCATCGAAAGTTTCCTCGCCACCGACGACCGGCCGACCCTCATCGTGGTCAAGAGCGTCATCGGCTTTGGCTCACCGCACAAGCAGGGCACCTCGAAAATCCACAGCGACCCCCTGGGTGTCGACGAGGTGAAACTGACCAAGGAGGCCTACGGTTGGCCGCCCGACGCCCAGTTCCTTGTTCCGCCGGGCGTCGCCGAACACCTCACCGCCTCCATGCGCGAGCGGGGCGGCGCGCTGCGTGATGCGTGGGAAAAGCGGTTCGAGGCCTGCGAGCACGTCGCGGAGCTGAAAACCATGCTCGCCGGCGCCCTGCCGGAGGGGTGGGACCGTGACATCCCGAGCTTTCCCGCCGACGCCAAGGGGATCGCCAGCCGCGACGCCTCGGGCAAGGTGCTTAACGCGATCGCGCCGCGCATTCCGTGGCTGATCGGGGGCTCGGCGGACCTGTCGCCCTCGACCAAGACCCGGCTGGAGTTCGACGGGGCGGGAGATTTCGAGCCGCGCGTCTATGGCGGCCGCAACCTCCACTTCGGCGTGCGCGAGCACGTGATGGGGGCCATCGCCATCGGCCTGACGGTGTCGAACCTGCGGCCCTACACCGGCACCTTCCTGATCTTCAGCGACTATATGCGCCCCCCCACGAGGCTCGCGGCGCTGATGGAGGTCCCCGTGGCCTTTGTCTTCAGCCATGACAGCATCGGCGTGGGACAGGACGGGCCCACCCACCAACCGATCGAACAGCTCGCCGCCCTGCGAGCGATCCCCGGCCTGCTCACCGTGCGCCCGGCGGACGCCAACGAGACGGCCGAAGCCTGGCGGATGATCCTGAAACAGACACGGGACCCGTCGTGCCTCATCCTCTCCCGCCAGGCGCTGCCCACCCTCGACCGGTCGAAATATGCCGCCGCGACCGGGGTCGCGCGCGGGGCCTATGTGCTGGCCGGCGGATCGGAGACCCCCGAGGTCATCCTCGTGGCCACCGGCAGCGAGGTCCATCTTTGCGTCGGGGCCTATGAGCGCCTTGTTTCCGAGGGCGTCGCCGCGCGGGTGGTCTCGATGCCGTGCCGGGAAGTCTTCGAAGCCCAGGACAGGGCCTATCGGGAGTCGGTCTTCCCCCCCGCCGTCACCGCCCGCGTGGCCGTGGAGATGGCCTCGCCGCTCGGCTGGGACCGCTACGCCGGACCGACCGGCGCGATCCTCGCCATGCGACGCTTCGGCGCCTCGGCCCCGATCGACGCCCTTCTCGACGAGTTCGGCTTCACCGCGGACAAGGTCTACGCCGCCGCACGTGCGCAGCTCGACGGGACGCCCGCATCATGAGCGGGCGCGGGCCGGACAATGCGCTCCGCAGGCTGGGGGACGCCGGCCAGGCGGTTTGGCTGGACTATCTCCATCGCAAAATCCTCGACAACGGCGAGCTCGCCCGACTGATCGAGGAGGACGGGCTCGCGGGCATGACGTCCAATCCGTCGATCTTCGAAAAGGCGATCGGCGAGGGAGAGGACTACGACGCGCGGCTGAAGGACCTGATCGACCGGGGTGACGCGGAGATCGTCGATCTCTACGAGGGTCTCGCCATCGCCGATATTCGGGACGCCGCCGATATCTTCCGCCCCAAATGGGACCGATTGGCCGGGGCGGACGGCTACGTCAGCCTCGAGGTCTCGCCCTATCTTGGCATGGACACCGACGCCACGGTCGCTGAGGCCCGACGGCTGTGGGCCCGGGTCGACCG
>JBDTKQ010000169.1:0-7069 GCA_039935235.1 Caulobacteraceae bacterium | reverse complement strand
ATGTTCTTCGTCAAGCCGCTGGAGGAGACGAGCGAGGCGGATTTCGACGCCATCCACGCGGTCAATGTCGAGGGGACTTTCCTTGGCATCAAGCATGCTTTCCGCGCCTTCGAGGCGGACGGGCGCGGCGGGGCCATCGTCAATGTCTCCTCGCTCATGGGTCTGGTGGGCTATCCGGGGGCCACCGCCTATTGCGCCACCAAGGGGGCGGTCACCGGCATGACCAGGGCCGCGGCCCTCGACGGCGCGGCCATGAGCCCGCCGGTGCGGGTCAACGCCTTGCATCCAGGGGTGATCTGGACCGAGATGATCACCGGTCAGTTCGGCGACAGCCCCGAGCTGGCGGCCGCCTTCGCCGCCGACACGCCGCTGCGGATGGTCGGCCGGCCCGAGCACATGGCCGAGGCCATCGCCTTTCTCCTGGGCGCGGAGTCGGCGTTCATGACCGGCGCCGAACTGACCGTCGACGGCGGGCGAGGGGCGGACTGAGGGTGAGGACGAGACGTATGAAACGGTTCAAATCTGATCTTGAGGCACACGATGCAGCTTAGCCGCGAGGATCTCCAGCGCGCCTGGCGCACCATGGTCACCATCCGCGCCTTCGAGGAGCGGGTGGACAAGGAATTCGCCCTCGGCAACATCCCCGGCTTCGCCCACGTCTACCTTGGGCAGGAAGCCTCCGGCGTGGGGGTCTGTTTCGACCTGACCGACGAGGACTATATCGGCTCGACCCATCGCGGCCACGGCCACTGCATCGCCAAGGGTTGCGATGTGGAGGGCATGATGCTGGAGATCATGGGCAAGGCTGGCGGCCTGTGCGGCGGCAAGGGCGGCTCGATGCACATCGCCGACATGTCCAAGGGGATGCTCGGGGCCAACGCCATCGTCGGCGGCTCGCCGCCGATCGCCGTGGGCGCGGCGCTGACCCAGAAACTGAAGAAGACCGGCCGCGTCGCGGTGGCCTTTTCCGGCGACGGGGCGTCAAACCAGGGAACCACCTTCGAGGCCCTGAACATGGCCGTGGTGCTGGGGGTGCCGGCGATTTTCGCCTTCGAGAACAACGGCTATGGCGAGCACACCGCCTCGAGCTACGCCGTAGGCGCCCCTTCGATCGCCGAGCGGGCGCGCTCGTTCGGCATGCCGGCGGAGGTGGTCGACGGCTCGGACTTCTTCGCCGTTCACCAGGCCATGGGCAGGGCGCTGGAGCGCGGGCGCGCGGGCGAGGGGCCGTATGCGCTGGAAATCGCCTGCTCGCGCTTTCTCGGCCACTTCGTCGGCGATCCGCAGCAATACCGCTTGCCCGAAGAGCTCGCCCAGGCGCGCGGCAACGATCCCCTGCCGCGATTCCGCAAGGGCGTGACCGAGGCGGCCCTCCTCGACGACGCCGCCCTCGACGCCATCGAGGCGGAGGTGCTGGCGCGAATCGAGGCCGCCGTCGCCAAGGCCCTCGCGGCCCCCCGGCCCGACCTCGCCACCCTCGAGACCGACGTTTACGTGAGGTATTAGGCCGTGACCAAAAAATCCTATCGGACGGCGATCAACGAGGCCCTGGCGGGGGAGATGCGGCGCGATCCGAACGTCATCGTCATCGGCGAGGATGTCGCCGGCGGCGAGGGGGCGTCGGGCGAGACCGGCGGCGTGGGCGGGGTCTTCGGGGTCACCGGCGGCCTCTACAGGGAGTTCGGCTCCTCGCGCGTGATCGACACCCCGATCAGCGAGAGCGCGATCATCGGCGCCGCGTCGGGCGCGGCGGTCACCGGCATGCGCCCGGTGGCGGAGATCATGTTCGTCGATTTCGTCGGCGTCTGTTTCGACCAGATCTACAATCAGGCGGCGAAGTTCCGCTACATGTTCGGCGGCAAGGCGAAGACCCCCATGGTCATCCGCACCATGATCGGCGCCGGCTTCCGCGCCGGGGCGCAGCACAGCCAGACCCTACACCCCCTGTTCACCATGGTGCCGGGCCTCAAAGTGGTGATGCCGTCCAACGCCTATGACGCCAAGGGCCTGCTGATCACCGCCATCCGCGACGACGATCCGGTGATCTTCATGGAATCCAAGGTGCTCTACGACAGCGAGATGGAGGTCCCCGACGAGGCCTATCGCATCCCCTTCGGCGAGGCCAACATCCTGCGCGAGGGCCGCGACCTGACCTTCGTCGCCTTCGGGCCGATGGTCCGCCGGGCCATGGAGGTGGCCGAAACCCTGGCCAAGGGCGGGGTTTCGGTCGAGGTGATCGATCCGCGCACCACCTCGCCGCTGGACGAGGACGCCATCCTCGAAAGCCTCGAGAAAACCGGACGTCTGGTGGTGATCGACGAGAGCCCACCGCGCTGCTCGCTGGCCGCCGACATCGCCGCCCTCGCCGCCGACAAGGGATTTTCGTTTCTGAAGGCGCCGGTCAAATCGGTGACCTGTCCGCACACCCCGGTCCCCTTCGCCCCCAACCTCGAGGACGAATACCTGCCCAATCCCCGACGCATCGAAGCGGCTGCCCGGGCGGTGATGGGGTATTCTTGAGTCAGCGAAGGAACACACCATGAGCACCCTCGCCGAACGGCTGCACGACACCCGCCTGTCCCTCGGCCGACGGATCGTCGCGCACATCGCGAACGGCACGAGCGATCTGGCGCCGGCGCCGATGCGCAACCTCGCGACGGTCTATACCGATCCCGCGCGCCACGCGGCCGAGCGGCAAAGGCTGTTTCGCGAGACGCCGGTGGTGGCGTGCCTGTCGAACGAACTGCGCGCGCCCGGCGACTGGCGCGCCTTCGACGAGACCGGGGTCCCCATCGTCATCGTGCGCGGCAAGGACGGCGTGGTCCGCGCCTTCCTCAATATCTGCATGCATCGCGGCGCGCGGCTGGTGCGCGAGCCGGCGGGACGGGCGAACCTGTTCACCTGCTGGTTCCATGGCTGGTCCTGGGCCACCGACGGCGCGCTCGCCGCCGCTCCGGAAGCCGAACGGTTCGCCGGCGAACTGGAGGCGAGCGGCCATCTCATATCGGTTCCGTGCGCCGAGCGCTTCGGTCTGGTTTTCGTCCAGGCGACACCCGGATCGACTATGGATATCGACGCCCATCTGGGCAGTTTCGGCGCGGAGCTCGAGCTTCTCGAACTGGAGAAGGCCGAGCCGGTGAAGGCCGGAACGCTGCCGGTGGCCGCCAACTGGAAATACGCCCTCGACACCTATGGCGAGGGCTATCATTTCGCCGCCCTCCACAAGGCGACGCTCAGCCCCTATTTCCGCAACGACATCACCGTCTACGACCGTTTCGGGCCGCACCACCGGGTGCTCTTCGTGTCGCGCGACATGGAGGCGTGGGTGGACAAGCCCGAGGACGAATGGGGGGTGGACCATGCCCTGGGCGGCATCCACTACATCTTTCCCAACACCATACTTTTTGCCGGCAGCGTCTCGCCGGGGAAGGGGTATTACACCACCTTCCGCCATTTTCCGGGCGACGGGGTGGGCGAGACGGTCACCCACAAGACGATCTACGCCCCGCGCGGAGTGAACTCGGACGAATACCGCGCCGAGGTCGAGGCCGCATGGGACGCCACCGCCCATGTGGTGACCACCGAGGACTATGTCGTCGCCGCCGAGGGCTGGCGCAATCTGGGGGCGCTGCCGCCGGGGGCCACCGTGGTCTATGGCCGCCAGGAACTGGCCTTGCAGAACCAGCACCGGGCGATCGCGGCGGCCGCCGGCATGCCCTTGCCCGACGCCGCGCCGGCGCCTCGCGTGGCCGCCGAATGACCGGCGTTCCCAAAAGGCTGGCGGCTCTGGGCGAGGTCATGCAACTGGCCTTCGTGCCCGCCGATTTCGACGCCGCCCTTCGCCATTGGACGATGGTGGTGGGCGCCGGGCCGTTCTTCGGCCTCGACCATGTGAAGCTGGAGGATGTGACCTACCAAGGCGCCCCGGCCGACATCGATTTCTCCATGGCGTTGGGCTATTGGGGGGACATCCAGATCGAGCTGATCCGCCAGCACAACGCCGCCCCCTCGATCTACAAGACCTGGCGCGACGAGGGCCGGGAGGGCCTTCATCACGTCTGCATCCTGGTGGACGAGATGGCGGCGGCGCGCGCGGCGGTCGCAGAGGCAAAGGCGAGCGTCGTTCAGGCGGGGCGTCTCGCCGGCGGCGGCGAGGTGATCTATGTCGACACCGGCGGCGGACCGGGGACCATGGTCGAGATGCTGGAGCCGGGGCCTGGAACCGCCGGTTTCTTTGCGATGATGCGTGACGCCGCCCGCGGGTGGGACGGGTCGGACCCGCTGCGGAGGCTCGGATGAGCGGGCGCCTCGCGGGCAAGGCGGCCCTGATCACCGGCGGGGCCTCGGGAATCGGCGCGGCGTGCGCCCGCGCCTTCGCCGCGGAGGGCGCGCGGGTCACGGTCACCGATGTTCAGGTCGACAAGGGCGAGGCCGTCGCCGCGGAGGTCGGCGGGCGTTTCGTGCTCCACGACGTGGCCGACGAGGGGGCGTGGATCAACGCCGTGGGCCAGGCCATCGCCGCTCACGGTCGCCTCGACATCCTGATCAACAACGCCGGAGTGTTCGTCGGCCAGACGATCGAGGAGAGCACGCTCGAGGTATGGAACAAGGTGCTGGGGGTGAACCTCACCGGGACCATGCTCGGCTGCAAGCACGGGGTGGCGGCGATGAAGGCCAATCCCGGCGGACCCACCGGCTCGATCGTCAATGTCTCGTCGATCACCGGCTATATCGGCCTGGCCTCCGGCGCCGCCTACACCGCCTCCAAAGGCGGGGTCCGCCTGCTCACCAAGTCGGTGGCCGTCCATTGCGCCCGCCTCTACCGCACGATCCGCTGCAACTCCCTTCATCCCGGAACCATCGACACGCCGATGAACCAGGCGGCCTTCGACGCCAGCGGCGATCCGGAAGGAATGCGGGCGATGTTCTCCGGCATTCAGCCGGTGGGGCGGATGGCCACGGCCGACGAGATGGCGGCCTGCGCCCTGTTCCTCGCCTCCGACGAGGCCAGCTTCGTCACCGGCGCCGAGCTCCTCGCCGACGGCGGCTGGCTGGCGGCGGCGGGGCCGCTGTGATCCCTTTCCAAGGAACCCGACCATGACCCGCACCAACCGCCAGTGGCTGATCAACGGGCGGCCCAACGGCCGCGCGCTCGCGAACGACGATTTCAAGCTGGTGGAGACGCCGGTGGCGGAGCCGGGCGAGGGAGAGGTGCTGGTCAAAAACCTCTACCTTGCCTTCGATCCCGCCCAGAAGGGGTGGATGGAGAACATCGGCGGCTATGTCGCGCCCACCGAGATCGGCGAGACGATGCGCGGCTCGGGGATCGGCGAGGTGGTCGCCTCGCGCGCGGCGGGCTTCGCCGAGGGCGACAAGGTGAGCGGCATGCTGCGCTGGCAGGACTACGCCCGCCTCCCCGGCAAGGAGCTCCTGAAGCTGGCCGACGACGACCTCCTCACCGCCAATCTGGGCGTGCTGGGGACGACCGGGATGACGGCTTTTTTCGGGCTCAACAAGATCGGCAAGCCGTTCGTGGGCGACACCCTGGTGGTGACCGGCGCGGCTGGGGCCACCGGCTCGGTCGTGGGGCAGCTGGGCAAGCTGGCCGGATGCCGGGTGGTGGGCGTGGCCGGCGGGGCGGCCAAGTGCGCCTGGCTTACGGGCGAACTCGGCTTCGACGCGGCGGTCGACTACAGAGGCGCCGATGTGAAGGGCGCCTTGCGCGCGGCCCTTCCGGAGGGGATCGACGTTTTGTGGGACAACGTCGGCGGGGCGGTGTTCAACGACCTTCTCGGCCAGCTGGCGCTGAACGCCCGGGTGGTCGTGTGCGGCGGCATCTCGCGCTACGAGCTGGGCAAGATGCCCGCCGGGCCGGAGAACTATTTCAACCTGATCTTCAAGCGGGCGTCCATGGAGGGGTTCATCGTCCTGGACTGGGCGGCGCAGTTTCCATGGGCGCGGGGGCGGCTGGCCTCGTGGATCCGCGCCGGCAAGCTCCACTACAAGGAAGATGTTCAGCACGGCCTCGAGAACGCTCCGGCCACCCTTCGGCGCCTGTTCGAGGGCCAGAACTTCGGCAAGCAACTGTTGAAGATCTGAGGCGCCGCCATGCCGACGATCCGTTACGGCGAGGGATTGAACGTGCTGGTGGCGGCCAAGGGTCACCCCTATCTGCGCGATTCGTTCATGGCGATCTTCGACACCATGCCGGGAATCGCCTGCACCCGGGTGGAGCAGCCGGCGGCGGCGCGGCTGATGAACCCCGAAGGGATGGCCGGGTTCGACGCCCTGGTGCTCTACGACATGCCCGGTGTCGATTTCGCGGCCGCCGATCCGCCGGCGTTCGTCGCCCCGGACGCGGCGTTCAAGGCGGGTTTCCTCGCCCTGCTCGACTCCGGTAAGGGGGTGGTCGCCCTGCACCACGCGATCGCCGGCTGGCCGGCGTGGCCGGAATACGCCGAACTGCTCGGCGGCCGGTTCCTCTACAAGCCCGGGCGGCTGCGCGGATCTGATCGGCCCGATTCGGGCTATCGCCACGATGTCACGCACCAAGTGACCGTGCTGCGCCCCGACCACCCCATCGCCGCCGGCCTGCCGCCCGCCTTCACTCTCACCGACGAGCTTTATCTCTTCGAGGTGTTCGAGGATCTGGTCGAGCCGCTGCTGGCCTCGGACGCGGCGTTCACCGCGGATGTCTTCTATTCCGCCGCCCGCGCGGTGGCGGGAAAGATGTTCTCCAACGCCGGCTGGCGCCACCCCGCCGGCTCGAACCTCGTCGGCTGGACCAAGCGCGCGCGCGCGAGCCCGCTGGTCTATCTCCAGCCCGGCGACGGCCCCCCCACCTACGCCGACCCGACCTATCGGCGCCTTGTCGAGAACGCCATCCGCTGGGCGGCCTCGCCGGAGGCCTTGGCGTGGGCCCGTCAGCCGGCGAGCGGTTCTTCCGCCGAATAGGGCCTGCCGTCTTCGGAGAGGAGCACGGCCAGGGGGCGCGTGGCCGGGAATTCGGCGCAGATCGCCATCACGATCACCGTCAGCGGCGTGGACAGGAAGGCGCCGCCCAGACCCC
>JBDTKQ010000168.1:0-6693 GCA_039935235.1 Caulobacteraceae bacterium | reverse complement strand
GCCGGCGCGGCCCAGACCGCGGAGCCGCTTCCCGCGCCCCGCGGCGCGCCGCCGGATATCGCCACCATGAAGATGTCCTTCGCCCCCGTGGTCCGGCGCGCGGCCCCGGCGGTGGTCAACGTCTATTCCCGCCGGCTCGTGCGCCAGCAGGTCGATCCCTTCTGGGGCATGTTCATGGGCGGAATGCCGCGCGACCGGGTGGAGAACTCCCTCGGCTCCGGCTCGATCGTCCGTGCCGACGGGGTGATTCTCACGAACCACCACAATATCGAGAACGCCCAGGAGGTGGTGGCGGTCACCGCCGACCGCAGGGAGTGGCCCGCCAAGGTGATCCTCGATGACCCCAAGGCCGATCTGGCGGTGTTGAAAATCGACACCAGGGGCGAGCGCCTGCCGACCATCGCCATCGACGACAGGGCCGATCTTCAGGTCGGCGATCTGGTTCTGGCCATCGGCGATCCCTTCGGCGTCGGCCAGACGGTCACCAACGGGATCATTTCGGCCCTCGCCCGCTCCGACGTAGGGGTGAACAACTATTCGTTTTTCATCCAGACCGACGCGGCGATCAATCCGGGCAACTCCGGAGGCCCCCTGGTCGACATGGATGGCGACCTGATCGGCGTGAACACCGCCATCCTGTCCGGTTCGGGCACTTCGTCCGGCGTCGGCTTCGCCATACCCGCCGCCATGGCCAAACAGGTGGTCGACGCAGCCCTCGGCGGCGGCCATGCGGTGATCCGCCCGTGGCTGGGCGCCCGAACCCAGGCCCTCACCGGCGATATGGCGCGCAGTCTCGGCCTCTCGGCCCCGCGCGGGGTGGTCGTCACCGACGTGTGGCCGGACGGACCGGCGGCGAGGGCGGGGTTGGCGCGGGGCGATGTGCTCGTTTCGGTTGACGGAGGAGCGGTGGACGATGTTTCCGGTCTGAACTACCGCATCGCCACCCATCGGCCGGGCGACACGCTCGAGCTGGCGGTTCGCCGGAACGGTGGCGCGCAAAGGACCGTCCCGGTGCGGGTGCGGTCTCCGCCCAACCTGCCGGCCTCCGCCCCGCGGGTGATCGCCGGCCGCAACCCGCTGTCGGGGGCCAGCGTCATTGATGTCTCGCCGGCGGCTGCGCTGGATCGTGGTCTCGACCCGTTTGCCGCTCGGGGCGTGCTGGTCACCGTTGTCGGTCAGGGGATCGCCGGGGCGGTTGGGATCGCGCCGGGCGACTTCATCCGGGCTGTGAACGGGCGTCCGGTGGCGACCACGCGCGAACTGGTGGCGGCGCTGCAATCGGCGGTCGGCGACTGGAGCCTGACGATCGAGCGCGGCGGCCGCACGATCACCGCGCGCTTCGCCGGTTGACGCGGTCGCTTACAGCGCTTCGACCACCTCGTCCTCCGCCGGCAAGGCCAGGGTGACGGGAGCCGTGCGCGCGCTGGAAGACGCTTTCCAGCCGGGTCCCACAAGTTGCTCGAAACTTGCCTTGCCGAGCCGCCGCCAGGATCTAAACACATAGGGCACGCCCTCCGCGCCGAGGGGTGAATTGGCGTCGGCGACGTGGAAATGCAGGTGCGGCGCGTCGGAATTACCGGTGTTGCCGAGAAGTCCGAGCACCTGTCCGACATGCACGTGGTCACCGACATGGACGCGTAAGCTGCCTGGCTGAAGGTGGGCGTAGAAGGCGAATCGTCCGTCGCCGAGATTGAGAATGACGTCGTTGCCGCCGACGGTCTCCAGAGTGATGGGGACCGCCCGCTTGTCGGCGGGCTCGTTTTCCGGAACCCCGTCGTGGGTGGACGCCACCGTGGCGTCGGCCACCGCCAGAACCGGCTGCCCAAACCCGTACCAGTTGGCATTGACGGCCTTGTCGCCATGGAAGGGGCGGCCGCCCGGCCCCAATTTGATCCAGTCGATGGCGTAACGCTGGGAAATCCGCGCCTTGCCGTCGACAACCTGGAGCGAGCGGCGATGGTCCGAGGTGTTGGACGGTCCGTTCGCGGCCGCCCACACGCCCGGCGGAAGCGGAAAGGCGATCGCCACCGGCGGCCGGCGGTCGATTGCGAGGACGCCATCAATCGCGGATGGGTCCTGCGTGTGTTTCGCGGGATCGGCGGTGGCGGCGCGACTCACCCCCAGACGCCAACGCAGGTCCGCGGGAACGGGACCCGCGGGCAAGGGGGTGTCGAGAAACAGGACGCGAAAGCCTCGCGCAGGGATTTCGCGCGACGGCTTTTCCGCCTCGCCAGACCGTTCGAGCAGCGGCGTCACGGCCTCGCCGCGAAATTCGTTCATCACCCGCCCGTCGCCGCTCCGGATTTCGATCTCATCGATTGTGAGCGGTTCGTTCGCGTAGTTGGTCAGGTGCAACTCATAGAAAAGCCGGCGCGCGCCCCCCGTTTCCACCGGCGACGGCGCGAAGGGGACGCTCACCGCCACGGGCGTGGCGGACGAGGCGGCGCGGACCGGCGCGGCCAGTCCGAGGGCGGCGAAAACCGCGGTCGTCGCGACGGCGTATGCATTCGCGGCCATGGGGCGTCTCCTTGTCTTCTGCTACCTTGACAGGATGAGCGACCTCTTTGAAGCCGCCGGCCTCACGCCCGACCCGGCGACGCCGCTGGCCGATCGTTTGCGCCCGCGCAGCCTGGATGAGGTCGTCGGCCAGGATCATCTTCTCGGTCCCGCCGGTCCGATCCGGCGCATGGCCGCGGCGCGGCGGCTGTCGTCGATGATCCTGTGGGGTCCGCCGGGCACGGGAAAGACGACCATTGCCCGCCTTCTGGCGCGCGAGTCGGGCTATGAGTTCCAACAGCTTTCAGCGGTATTTTCCGGAGTCGCCGACCTGAAAAAGGCGTTCGAAGCGGCCCGGCTGCGTCGGGCCGCGGGTCAGGCGACCTTGCTTTTCGTCGATGAGATCCACCGCTTCAACCGCGCGCAACAGGATGGTTTCCTCCCCTTCGTCGAACAGGGAATCGTCACCCTCGTGGGCGCGACGACGGAAAACCCGTCCTTCGAACTCAACGGCGCTCTTCTGTCGCGCTGCCAGGTTTTCGTGCTCCACAGGCTGGACGAGGCGGCCCTCGCCCAGCTCCTCGCCAAAGCCGAGGCGTTTGAGACGCGGCCCCTGCCCCTCGATTCGGCCGCCCGCGAGGCAGTGATCGCCATGGCCGACGGCGACGGCCGCTACCTTCTGTCCCTGGCCGAGACCCTGTTCGATATTGCCGGTGAAGCGCCCCTCACTCCCGCGGAACTGGGCCGGGTGCTTCAGCGCCGCAGCCCCGCCTACGACAAGGACCGTGAGGAGCACTACAATCTGATCTCCGCCCTCCACAAATCGGTCCGCGGCTCCGATCCGGACGCGGCGCTCTATTGGCTGGCGCGGATGCTCGACGGCGGCGAGGACCCGCTGTTCATCGCCCGCCGGCTCGTGCGGATGGCGGTGGAGGATATCGGCGAAGCGGACCCGGGGGCGCTGATCCTCACCATCGCGGCGAGGGACGCCTATGATTTCCTCGGCAGTCCGGAGGGCGAGTTGGCCCTGGCCCAAGCCTGCGTGCATCTGGCGACGGCGCCCAAGTCCACGGCGGTTTACGCAGCCTTCGGCGAGGCGTCGCGTATGGCCAAACAGACCGGCTCTCTGGCCCCGCCCCCACATATCCGCAACGCCCCGACCCGCCTGATGAAGACCTTGGGCTATGGCAAGGGATATCAGTACGATCCGGCCACCGAGGAGGGTTTCTCGGGGCAAGGCTACTTTCCCGATGGCGTGTCGCGGGAGGTGTTCTACCGTCCGAAGGGGGAGGGGGCCGAAGCGGCGATCAAGGAGCGTCTCGCGAGGTGGGCGGCGCTTCGCGCGGCCAAGGGGCGCGAATGACCGCGACGCCGCTGACGGCGGCGGAGATCGCCTTCGCCCGTTCTTTGGTAATTTTCGAGGACGCGGACATCCTGGCGCTCAACAAGCCGGCGGGCCTTTCCAGCCAGGGGGGGCGGATCGCCGCCCGCACGCTCGACGACCTTCTCGCCGCCTTTGCCAAGACGAGCGGCGTGCGCCCGCGCCTCGTTCACCGCCTCGACCGGGCGACGTCGGGGGTGATCCTCACCGCCCGCAGCCAGCCGGCGGCGGCCTTCCTCGGCAAGGCGATGATGGGGCGGCGGTTCCGAAAGACCTATCTCGCGATCGTCGCTCCGGGGGCCCCCGAGCCGCGCGAGGGGCTGATCGAGGCCGCCCTTCGCCGCCACGAGGAAGGGCGGGAAGCCTATGTCCGGGTCTCGCCAGGGGAGCATCCGCAGGCGCAAGCCGCCGCCACGCGCTATCGCACCCTGGCGAAGACGGCGACGGCGGCGCTCGTCGAGCTGCGCCCACGTACCGGGCGGATGCACCAGCTTCGCGTGCACATGGCCTCGATCGGTCGGCCGATCGCCGGGGATTCGCGCTATGGCGGCGCCCTGGTGCTCGCCGCCGCGGCGGTTCCGCGACTGATGCTTCACGCCGCCGCCCTGGCCTTTCCGCATCCAGCCGGCGGCGAGACACGGCTGACCGCGCCGGTCCCCGACGACTTCGCCGCCATGGCCGCGGCGCTGAAACTCAACGTCTGTCTCGAGGATTGAACGATGATGATGAAGCGTCTTTCCGGCATCGCCGCTCTGGCGGCCCTCAGCGGATGCGCCACCCCGACCTATTTCCAGCCGGCGACGTCCCCGGCGGCGATGGGGTATTCCGACTACCGTATCGAGCCCGGACGCTACCGGGTCACCTTTCAGGGTGGCAACGGCGCGCCGGCCGGTCAGATCGCCGACTATGTGATCCTGAGGGCGGCGCAATTGGCTCTGTCCGACGGCTACGACTGGTTCCGCATCGTCGGTCGACAGGGATTCACCGCGGGACCCAGTTCGGGATCTTCCCTCTCGGTGGGCGGCGGGGGGGCCAGCCTCGGCCGTGGCGGAGGTGTCGGAATCGGCTTGGGCGCCAGCCTCGATTTCAGCGGCGGCCCGCGCGTCACCCGCTCCATCGAGGTTCTCGCCGGACGGGGACCCCGGCCGCCCGGTCCTGACGTCTACGACGCCAACGCGGTGGCCCGGACCATCGGGCCGCGCGCCGCTCCGCCGCCGCCTGGGCGATAGCCGGCCTCTTGGCGCATCGGCGCGGGCCGGTGCATATGACCTTATGGAAAGGCTTCTGTTGGTGGCGTTCGGCGGAGCCTTGGGCTCGACCGCCCGCTACCTGACCGGGATTGGCATTCCCAGGTTGATCGGGCTGCGCGCTCCGTGGGCGTCGACGTTCACGGTCAACGCGGCCGGCGGCCTGCTGATGGGACTTGTGGTCGGCTTGCTCGCCCATCGCGGGGGGGGCGATCAGGAGCGCTGGCGGCTGCTGCTGGCGGTGGGGGCGCTGGGGGGCTTCACCACCTTTTCCAGTTTTTCCCTCGACGCGGCGCTGATGATCCAGCGGCGAGACTACGCCTTGGCCGGCGGCTATGTGGCGGGCTCGGTGCTGTTGTCCATCGGCGGCCTTTTCGCCGGGCTGATGCTCGCTCGGCGGCTCTTCGGCTGATGGCGGAGGTCAAGCTGATGAGCGTCGCCGACGGCGAGGACGGGGTCCGCCTCGATCGCTGGCTGCGCCGCCGCTGGCCGCACCTCGGCCAGATCCAGATCCACAAGCTGGCACGAGGCGGACAGATCCGGGTGAACGGCGCCCGCGTCAAGGCCGACACCCGTCTCGCGGCGGGAGCCACGGTGCGCGTCCCGCCGCTGCCACTCGCGCGGCCGGCCGATGCTCGCAAGGGCGTCTCCGCCCGAGACGCCGATTTCGCCCGGAGCCTCGTCCTCTACGAGGACGACGTGGTCCTGGTGTTGAACAAGCCGGCGGGATTGGCTGTTCAGGGCGGCTCAAAGACCACGATGCACATCGACCGGTTGCTCGGAGCGTGGGGGCAAGGAATGGACCGCCCCCGGCTCACCCACCGCCTGGACCGCGACACTTCGGGGGTTCTCGTCTTGGGCAAGACGCCCAACGCGGCCGCGGCGCTCGCCGGCGGTTTCGCCCGGCGGCGGGCGCGCAAGACCTATTGGGCGATCGTGGAGGGCAATCCCAGGCCGGTGGACGGATCGATCGATGTGCCGCTGGTCAAGGCGGGAATCGGCGATCGCGAACTTGTCCGCCCCGCCGATCCGGACGACCCGCGCGGCCGACCGGCGTCGACCCGGTTTGTCACTGTGTCGCGCGCCGGGCCGCGCGCGGCATGGCTGGCGCTTCGGCCGCTCACCGGACGCACCCATCAGCTTCGCGCACACCTTTTGGCGCTCGGCCACCCGATACTCGGCGATCCCAAATATCACACGCCCGCTTCGATCGCGCTGTCGGGGTCCCTTCAGCTTCAGCTCCACGCGCGCCGGCTCGCGATCCCTCACCCATCGGGGGGGATCATCGATATCGAGGCTCCCCTCGGGCCGGAGATGGTCGCCGGATTCGCGCGCTTCGGATTCGATATCGAGGAAGGCCGCGGCGACCCCTTCGAGCGGCCACCGCGACGCTAGAGCCTGATGCGTTTGCACGGAACAGATGCAAGCGCTGAATCAGGCTCTACACTCTTGAATCCAGAGCAAATTATCCCCGTTCAGATGATTCCATCTGAAAGGGGTTTGCTCTGGAGCCTGATGCGTTTGCACGGAACAGATGCAAGCGCTGAATCAGGCTCTACACTCTTGAAT
>JBDTKQ010000167.1:0-3903 GCA_039935235.1 Caulobacteraceae bacterium | reverse complement strand
GGGTCCACATCCCCTTTGAGGAAGCCAAGATGCGCCGCCAGTTCGGCGCGGCGTTCGACGACTACGCGCGCCGGGTGAGGCGGTGGCTTTAGGGTTCGCCATCCCGACGCCCGCTCGAAGGTGGTGGGCGCGCTTTTGGTCTCAAAAAGCTACGCCCCCAGCGATTCCGGCGAGGCGCGGAAGAGATCGACCGCGCCTTGGGTCACCGCCTGGGTGAGCCCCGGGGCCTGGGCCAGGACCTGTTCGGAAAACACCCGGGCGAGCCCGATCTTGGTGCGCCAATAGTCGGCCGGCCCGTCGCCGGCGGCGATCTTGCGCGAGGCGGCGAGGGCTTCCTTGGCCAGCATCCAGCCCCCCACCACGTCGCCCAGAAGTTTGAGATAAGGCGTGGCCCCGGCCAGCGCGTCCGGCTGGGCGTGACCGCGGCGCTCGATCATCCAGCCGGTGGCCGACTGCACCGCGGCCAGTCCCGCCTCCAGGCGCGCGCCGATCGCGTGCAACCAGGCGTCGTCGGCGCTTTTGAGGGCCGATGAGGTCGGGAAGATTTCCGCGACCAGTTCGCGCACGGCCTGACCCTTGCCGAGGGCCAGCTTGCGACCCATCAGATCGATGGCCTGGATGCCGTTGGTTCCCTCGTAGATCGGCAGGATGCGCGCGTCGCGGTAGTGCTGGGCGGCGCCGGTCTCCTCGATAAACCCCATCCCGCCGTGGACCTGAAGCCCCATGGAGGCGACCTCCACGGCCATGTCCGTGGACCACGCCTTGGCGATCGGGGTGAGGAGATCCTCGCGCAGTCGGGCGGCGTCGCGGTCCACCGGATTGCCCGACACCCGGGCGAGGTCGGCGGCGACGGCGGTGGACAGGCACAGGCCCCGGGCGGCGGAAATCCTCGCCTTCATCAGCATCAGGGTGCGGCGCACGTCGGGATGGTCGAAGAGGCGCGAGGGCAGGGTCCCGGTCCACGCCGAGCGCCCCTGCTTGCGTTCAAGTGAAAAGGTCAGCGCCTGTTGGTAGGCCCGCTCGGCGATGCCGACGCCTTGCACCCCCACCTGAAGGCGGGCGGCGTTCATCATGGTGAACATGGCCCCGAGCCCTTGATTGGGCGCCCCCACCAGTTCGGCGTGGGCGCCCTCGAAGATCATTACGCAGGTCGGCGAGGCGTGGACTCCGAGCTTGTGCTCAAGGCTGGCGGCGCGCACGCCGTTGGCCTCGCCCAAGGTTCCATCCTCGCCGACGCGCCGGCTGGACGTGAGGAAAAGAGACAGGCCCCGCGATCCGGGCGGAGCGTCGGGCAGGCGGGCGAGGACCATGTGGACGATGTTGTCGGCCACGTCGTGATCGCCCCAGGTGATGAAGATCTTCTGGCCCGAAAGGTGGTAGCCGCCTGAACCGTCCGGCTCGGCGCGGCTGGCGATGGCCCCCAGATCCGAGCCCGCCTGAGGCTCGGTCAGATTCATCGTCCCGGTCCATTCGCCGGAGACGAGGCGGGGCAGATAGAGCGCCTTTTGCCGCTCGGTCCCGTGCGTGGAGAGGGCCTCGATGGCGGCAAGGGTCAGCATGGGGCACAGGCCAAAGGCCATGTTCGCGCCCTGCACCATCTCGAAGACCGCCACCTCCAGCGCCTTGGGCAGGCCCTGCCCGCCATGGGCCGGGTCGGCGGAAAGGCCGTTCCATCCGCCTTGGGCGAACTGGCGATAGGCGTCCGCGAAGCCCGGCGCGGTGTGCACGCGGCCGTTCTCCAGCCGCGCTCCGGCCAGATCGCCGGACCGGTTGAGCGGGGCGAGGACGCCGCCGGCGAAATCCCCCGCCGCCTCGAGTACGGCGGCGAGCGTCGCCGCGTCGGCGCCGGGAAAGGCGCTTTCGAGCCGGCCGAAGTCCGCGGCCTCGGCGAGGGCGAAGGCGATGTCGCGGATCGGGGCTTTATAGGTCATGGCGCTCACGGTGGGTTTCGGCTCGCCCCTCTCTAGAGCAAAACCCCGCCTCGTCTATTGTGGCGCGACGCCGTGTGGCGCCCGTCGGCGCTTCCCGCTAAGCACCGCAAAATGTCGACGCCACGGGACGCCAACGGCCACAGTCAGATCCGCGCCGCCTCCCGGGCCTTGACCGAGGGGCGTCTGGTCATCCTGCCCACTGAAACCGTCTATGGCCTGGCCGCCGACGGCGCCGATCCGCGGGCCGTGGCCGCCCTCTACGCCGCCAAGCGCCGGCCCCGGTTCAATCCCCTGATCGCCCACGTGCCGGGATTGGCGCAGGCGGATCTTCTGGCCATGCTCGACCCTCGCGCCCGGCGGCTCACGGAGGCGTTCTGGCCGGGGCCCCTGACCCTCGTCGCCCCGGCCCGCGAGGACTGCGCGGTGTGCGACCTGGCCCGCGCCGGTCTGGATACGGTCGCCGTCCGCGCGCCCGCGCACCCCCTCGCCCGGGCGGTGCTCGAGGCTTTCGGCGGCCCGGTGGTCGCGCCCTCGGCCAACCGCTCGGGAAGGCCGAGCCCCACCACGTTCGCCGATGCGGTCGCCGAAACGGGCGTGGCGGCGGCGGTCGCCCTCGACGGGGGTCCGTGCGCGATCGGGCTGGAGTCCACCGTCGTCGCCCTGTTGGACGGGCCGCCGCGCCTGCTTCGCCCCGGCGCCGTCACCCGCGAACAGATCGAGGCGCAGATCGGGCCGCTGGCCGAGGCCGGGATCGACGCCCGCCGCTCTCCGGGGAGCATGACCCGTCATTACGCCCCCGCCGCGCCGGTGCGGCTGGACGCGGTGGCCCCGCGCGCCGGCGAGGCCTTCCTCGCCTTCGGCCGCGCGCCCGACGCGGCGGGCGTCTTCAATCTGAGCCCCGACCGAGACCTCGCCGAAGCGGCCGCCAACCTGTTCGCCTTTCTGCGCGCCGCCGACGCCCTCGGACCGACCGCCATCGCCGTCGCGGCGATCCCGGAAGACGGGCTTGGCGAGGCGATCAACGACCGCTTGCGCCGCGCGGCGGGGTTCGTCGGCTGAAAACCGCTCAGGCGACGATCCGCACCGGCACCGACTTGGCGGCCGGGGTCTTCGATTCGGCGGCGTGGTGACTCACGGGAATGAGGACGTTGCACTCGGGATAGTAGGTCCCGAGGCAGCCTTGCGGGATGTCGTAGGTGGTGACGCGCAAGCCGCCCATCCGCCGCTCGATCCCGTCGGCGGCCACCGTCTTGAGGCCGACGATCTGGCCTTCCCTCAATCGGAGGCGGTCGCGATCGGCCACGCCGATGAACAGCACCTCGCGCGTGCCGCTTATCCCGCGAAAGCGGTCCTCGTAGCCATAGACGGTGGTGTTGAACTGGTCGTTCGAGCGCAGGGTCATCAGGCGAAAGACATCCGCCGCATCGGCGAAACCGGTGGCGGAAAGGGCGGTGGGAACAAAGAAATTGGCCTTGCCGCCCACCGCCTCGCTGAAGTCCCTCTCGCGCGCCTTGTTGCCGCGGAAGAACCCGCCGGGTTCCCGGAAGCGCTGGTTGAACCCGGAAAACCACTGAGGATAGGTTTCCGCGATGGCGTCGCGCACGAGGCCGTAGTCGCCCACCCACGCGTCCCAGTCGACCTTCGGATTTGGCGGCAGGGTCGCCTTGGCGATGCCCGCGACGATCGCCGGCTCGCTCAACAAAAGCGCTCCCGCAGGCGCCTTGTCGCCGAACGAGGCGTGGATGTAACTGATGGAATCCTCGGTTGAGACGGTCTGGGCGCCCCCGGCCTGAACGTCGCGCTCCAGCCGGCTGAGGCACGGCAGCAGCCAGGCGACCTTGCCGTTGATCAGATGGGACTTGTTCAGCTTGGTGGCGATCTGCACGGTAAGCCGAAGGTTCCGCCAAGCTGGCCAGATTCGATCGCTGTCGGGCGCCGCGCGGGCGAAATTGCCGCCAAGACCGATGAAGGC
>JBDTKQ010000166.1:0-5835 GCA_039935235.1 Caulobacteraceae bacterium | reverse complement strand
GTTGGCGGCGAGCGCGCGGTGCGCGGCGACGTCGGTGTGGTCGGGCACGGCGGCAAGGATGAAATCGACCGGGACCACCGCCGGGCCCTGATGCACAAGCTGCATGAAGCTGTGCTGCGCGCTGGTCCCGGGTTCGCCGAACACCACCGGGCAGGTCGCGTGATCGACCACCGCGCCTTGCAAGGTCACGCGCTTGCCGTTGCTCTCCATCTCGAGCTGCTGGAAATGCGCCGGCAGCCGGCGCAGCCGCTCGTCATAGGCGAGCACGCACTGCGTCGCGCAGCCCATCGCGTTGACGTTCCAGATGCCGGCGAAC
The DNA here is from genome assembly GCA_039935235.1 of Caulobacteraceae bacterium. Lineage (GTDB taxonomy): Bacteria > Pseudomonadota > Alphaproteobacteria > Caulobacterales > Caulobacteraceae > Acaudatibacter. The sequence continues at coordinate 5,519 of JBDTKQ010000166.1, read as the reverse complement.
GCCAGCATCACCGGCAGATTGCGTTCGAGCGGGGTGTCGCGGAAATGGCAGTCCATCGCCCAGGCGCCGTCGAGCATGGCCTGGAACGCGGGCCAGCCGGCGGCCAGCGCGATCACCAGCCCGACCGGGGACCACAGCGAGTAGCGCCCGCCCACCCAGTCGCGAAACCCGAAGGTGCGCTCCGCCGGGATGCCGAATTCGCGGACGGCGGACAGGTTGGTGGACAGCGCCACGAAATGCGCGGCGACCGCATCCTCGCCCAGGGCGCCGGAGAGCCAGGCGCGCAGCGAAGCGGCGTTCATCGCCGTTTCCAGCGTGGTCCAGGATTTCGACGCGATCAGGATCAGCGTCGTCGCCGGGTCGAGCCCGTGGACGGCGGCGAGCAGGGCGTGGCCGTCGACATTGGCGAGGAAGCGCGCTTCCATCGGGCAGTCCGAGCGCCCGAGCGTCAGCGCCTCGGTCGCCACGCGCGGGCCAAGGTCCGAGCCGCCCATGCCGACATTGAGGACATGGGTGAGGCGCCGCCCGGTGGCGCCGAGGATGCGCCCGGCATGGACGCCCTCGACGAAGGCGCGCATCCGCTCGCGCTCCGTGCCCGCCAGTTTCGCGGCGTCGTCGATCCCGCCGGGCAGCGCGGCGCGCAGGCCCGAGTCGGCGGGCGCGCGCAGCGCCATGTGCATCGCCGCGCGCCCCTCAGTGACGTTGACGGCCTCGCCCGCGAACAGCCGGCGGCGGAAGCCTTCGAGGTCCGCGGCGCGCGCGAGCGCGAACAGCGCGTCGAGGGCGGCGGCGTCGATCGCCGTCTTGGAGATGTCGAGCGACAGATCGTCGAACGCGAAGGTCAGTCGGCGGGCACGATCGGGCTCGGCGGCGAACAACGGCGTGATTCGCCGTCCCTCCGGTCGCGCGGCGAGGCCAGTGAGGGATGCGAAAGCAGCGTGGCGGGCGGATTCGTCTGGCATCGGGACAGCGTAGCAGGACAAGCCGGGGTGCGTGTAGCCTTGCGATAAGTGGATGCGGAGGTCGAGGAGGAACGCGGAGGTCACGGAGCAGAATCCGGTTTACGCTCCCGCCACTCGGGCAACTAATGGACGCCTCACTCCTCGGCGCGCGCGGCGTCCACGGTCTCCGGCATCAACCACCAGACCGCGCCCAGGCCGAGCCCCGCCACGATGGCGAGACCGACGAAGGCGGTGTCGAAACCCAGCGTCTGGGCGAGATAGCCGCTCGCCGTGAAGCTGATCGTGGCGCCGATCCCGGCGATCATGCTGACCGCGCCGAGCGAGAAATTGTAGCGACCGGTCCCCTTGGTGACGTCGGCGACGACCAGCGGGATCATGATGCCGACGACTGCGGCGGTGAGTCCGCTAAGGATCTGCACACCGACCAGGAACCAGGGATTGAAGGCCACCGCGAACAGCACGCTCCGCACGAGCAGGGCGATGAAAGCGGCGATCAGCAGAGGCTTGCGGCCCCACTCATCGGCCTTGCGCGCGAGCCAGACGGCGATGAGAGCGGTCACCAACTGCGGCACCATGACGAGGGCCGCCGTCACGATCTCCGACTGCTCCTTGTAGTCCTTGGCGAGTCGCTCGCTCGCCAAGGGAAGCATGGAGGAATCGGCGAACTGGAACAGGAACAGGACCAGCGCGAAGATCATCAGCGACCGGTTACGCGCGAGCTCGCGCCAGCCCGCCGCCTTGGGTTCCTTGCGTCCGACGGAGCCGCGCGCGCGGGCGTAGTCGATCTCCTTTCCGTTGATCATCGACAGGCAGAAATACGCCGGCACGCACAAGGCGGCCGCGGCGAGGAACGGGGCGCCCGGCGACACCAGATACCCGAGCGCGCCCATCCCGGCGGCGGTGGCGGCGTTGCCAAGTGAATCGTACATCTGGTTGCGCCCGACCCTTGTGTGATAGGCGCGGTGTCCGACCAGGCCGAGGCCGATCGCGGCGATCGCCGTACGCACCGCGCCGCCGGTGACGCCGTGCATGAACTCGCCCGCCATCACCGGCAGGTAGCGGGGAATGAAGCCGATCAGCAGCGAGCCCAGGGCGATCAGCCCCAGGCAGACGGCGATCACCAGGCGCTTCTTGCGGATCCAGTCCACCAGCGCGCCGGCCGGCGTCTCGGTCGCCAGGGCGACCGCGCTGTTAATGGTCAGCACGGTGCCGATGGCGCCCTGCGCCCAGCCGTTCTGGGCGAGATAGACGGAGACGAACGGGCCGAACGCGGTCTCCACGTCGGCGATGAAGAAATTCAGCCAGTCGAAGCCCTTCTGGCTGCGCGCGGACGGGGCCGGTTTCCGACGGGCAGATCCGTCCGTCGGGGCGACCGCGTCAACCGGCACGCGAAGTCCAACGATGTGGCTGGGCGGTGGTGGTCTTCTGCCTCAGCGCCGCCACCATCCCCGTTTGCGCGCGGCAGGCGGAGTCTCCTCGGCGCCGACAAGGACCGGCGCCACTCCCGGCTCGATCGAGGCCGGCGCGTCCGCGGGCGGCTCCGGAAGGGGGTCGGGTTCGATGACGCTGGGCAAAGCGGGGGACGCGGCGGCATCGGCTTGCGCCTCGGCGCGTTCGAGGACGTCGAAGATATCGAACGCCTGGCCGCCGAACGGATCGGCGGGCGTCGGCCCGGCATAGACCGGTGGCAGGTCGGGTTGCTCGGCGCCCGGAGCGGATATCTCAGGCAGCGTCTCCTCGCTCCGGCGATGCCGGCTCCGCCCGCGCCGCCCGCGCCGGCGCCCGGCACCGTCATCCTCGGCGACCGGGGTCTCGATATGCTCCGGCACCCCCTCGACGGACATTTCGCCGACCTCGGGCGCGACCGGGGCGGACGTACTCTCCCCCGGCGGCTCGGCGCCGGTCTCCTCGCCATCAGCCTCGGTGCCCCCAGCTTCCTGCGAACGGGGGCCGCGACGGCGGCGACGGCGGCGCTTACGCCGCTGCTCGCCTTCCTCGGCGGTCTCCGCCACGGGCACGGCGGGGGAGGCATCGTCGCGAGAAGGCGCGGCCGCCGCCTCGGGCGCGTCCTCCTCCTCGACCTCGACGGCGTCGGCCTCCACCTCGTCTTCCATGCGCTCGGCGGCCGAGCGCACCTCCTGTCCCGCCTCCGGACGTACCGCGACCGGGACGTCCGACGCCACCTGGGCGCGCACGCGATCAATGCGGAACTGCGGGGCGATCAAACTCTCGTCGCCTTCGAAGCCGACATGGACCCCGTACCGCTGCTCGATGTCGCCCAGGCGGTTGCGCTTGTGGTTCAGGATGTACATCGCGATGGGTGGCGCGACGTGGACCACCACTTCGGCGGCGCGGCGCTTCGCCGCCTCCTCCTCGATGCCACGCAGCACATGGATCGCGGCACTCTCCGTGCTGCGGACGTGGCCCAACCCGGCGCAGTGCGGACACGGGATGAAGTTGGTCTCCGCGAGGCTCGGGCGGAGCCGCTGGCGGCTCATTTCGAGCAGGCCGAAATGGCTGATGTGGCCGAGTTGGATGCGTGCCCGATCGAGCTTCAGGGCGTCCTTCATCCGCTTCTCGACGGCGGTGTTGTTCTTCTTCGACTCCATGTCGATGAAGTCGATCACCACCAGCCCGGCGAGATCGCGCAGGCGCAGCTGGCGCGCCGCTTCGTCGGCGGCCTCGAGATTGGTGCGCACCGCCGTTTCCTCGATGCCGCGTTCCCGCGTCGAGCGGCCGGAGTTCACGTCGATCGCGACCAGCGCCTCGGTCTGGTTGATGACGAGATAGCCGCCGGAGCGAAGCTGCACGGTCGGAGTCATCATCGCATCGAGCTGCGCGTCCACCTGGAAGCGGGCGAACAGCGGCTGCGGTTCGGACCAGAGCTGCACCTTCTTGGCGTGGCTCGGCATCAGCATCCGCATGAAGTCGCGCGCCGCGCGCCAGCCGTCCTCGCCATCGACGATCAGCTCGTCGACGTCGCGTGAATAGACGTCGCGGATCGACCGCTTGATGAGGCTGGCTTCCTCGTAGATCTGCGCCGGCGCGATCGAGTGCATTGTGTGTTCGCGGATGTCGTCCCAAAGCCGCAGCAGGTACTCGCAGTCGCGCTTGATCTCCGGTTTCGGGCGGTTGGCGCCGGCGGTCCGCACGATCAGTCCCATGCCCTTCGGCAGGTCCAGCTCCGCCGTCGCCTCCTTCAGCCGGCGGCGGTCGGCGAGCGAGGTGATCTTGCGCGAGATGCCACCCCCGCGCGGAGAGTTCGGCATCAGCACACAGTAGCGTCCGGCGAGCGACAGGTAGGTGGTGAGCGCCGCGCCCTTGGTGCCGCGTTCTTCCTTGACGACCTGGACCAGCAGGATCTGGCGTCGCTTGATGACCTCCTGGATCTTGTAGTTGCGCGTGAAGCGCGAGGGCGAGCGGCGTTCGCGCTGATCGTCGGTGCCGTCATGATCCCCGCCCACCAGTTCGGGGGGCGCCTCGGCGTGCGGCGGGATCGGGTCGGTCTCCTCGGCCGGCGCGACGGCGCTGACCCAAGTGTTCGGATCCTCGGGGGGGAGGCCGCCCGGTTCGGCCGGGCTCGTCTGTTCGATCTCGCTCCGCTCCTCCGGCGCATCGATCGAAGCGGCATCGGCGGACTCGATGCTTTCGTCCGGCCCACGCAACACGTCGGCGGCGATCAGGGCGGGCTGGACAGCGTCGCCGGGCGGCTCGCCGATTTCGTCGTCGCCGACGGCTTCGGCCGTGCCTTCGGAGACGAAGACCCGCTCGGGTCCGGGGTTGGCGGGTTCGGCCTCGAACGAGTCCGCGCCGCCCGCTTCCGTGGGAGCGGCGATCGGTTCGACCGAGGAGTCCTCGTCAGGCTCCTCGGCGGCGACCCGGTCATCCTCCTCCTGCTCGGCGCGCGCTTCCTCGGCCTGCATGTCGAGCAGGCGCTGCCGGTCGGCGACCGGGATCTGGTAATAGTCGGGATGGATCTCGCCGAAGGCGAGGAAGCCGTGACGGCCGCCGCCGTACTCGACGAACGCGGCCTGCAGGCTTGGTTCGACGCGGACAACCTTGGCGAGGTAGATGTTGCCTTTGAGCTGACGCTTGGTCGAAGTCTCGAGGTCGAAATCGTCGAGTCGGTTACCGTCCAGAACCACGACGCGGGTTTCTTCCGCGTGCGTGGCGTCGATCAACATGTGCTTGGTCATTCAATGGGGAACTCCGGTACGCCGCGAGGCCGCCCGGCGCCACCCAGACGGGGGCGCGGGCAAGCGAGCGGCACGATCTGCGGGTCAGAGAACGAGGGCCCGTCGGGGCTTGGGTAGCGTGCGCGGCGGCGGTCATTCGTCCTCGGCGTCGGTGGCGGCGCGGGTCGATGACCGGCGCCAGGGGGCGTCCGCCGGTCGGCCCACGGATCGGGCGACCCCGGCGCGCCGAGAGCGGCGCGGCACGGACGATGATGCGGGAGGGCGATCGCCGCTTTACCCGGACCAGCTTCGGCGATCTAACGCCGCACGGATCAACAGGTTGCCACGATCGGCCGCCGAACCCGGGCGCCGCGCCCTGCGG
>JBDTKQ010000165.1:0-3006 GCA_039935235.1 Caulobacteraceae bacterium | reverse complement strand
ACGTCATCGCCCCCGACGGCAAGATCATCTCCGCCTATTCCAATCTCAAACCCGACAACCACGTCGCCGAGACCATGGCCGCGGTGAAAACCTGGCGCGCGGCCCATCCCGGTTGAACCCATCAGGTCGGTTTGGGCGGCGCCGCCGGCTGGAGCGCCTTGCGATCGGCGCGGGCGCGGATTCTCGCGATCCCCTCTCGCCCATCGACACGCGGCGGCGCCCCCGCCGTCTCCTATGTGCTGAGCCTGGACATACGGTTGCCAGCGGCCGGCATTTCCTCTATCAGCCCCCCTCCTCGTTCGAGGGCGGTCTTTCCGCGGAGCGTCAATGGGTCCGGACCGTCCGGGCCGCCGCGCGTTCAGATCCATCGTGTCGGCGGCGCTCCTTCCGGGCGCCGGACGCGCCGCCCCCGTCAGCCGGAAGAAGGAAACCATGCCCGCATACGAGCACGTGCTGATCGCGCGTCAGGATATCTCGCCCGCACAGGCCGAGACCCTCAACGAAGAATTGAAAGCCCTCATCGAATCCCTTGGCGGCCACATCGCCAAGATCGAGTATTGGGGACTGCGCAACCTTACCTATCGCATCAAGAAGAACCGCAAGGGCCACTACTCGCTTTTGGCCATCGACGCCCCGGCGCCGGCGGTAAAGGAGATGGAGCGCCAGATCGCTCTCAACGAAGACGTGCTCCGCTTCCTCACCGTGCGGGTCGAGGTCCTCGATCTGGAACTGTCTCCGGTTCTCGCCCGCCGCGATCGCGAGCGCGAGCGGCGCTTCGAGGACGCGCCCCCGGCGCCGGCGGCTTAGGAGAATACGATCATGTCCGACGAAACCATCGTCCCCGAATCCTCCGCCGGCCCCGGTGGAGGCCCTCGCCGGGCCTTCATGCGGCGGCGCAAGGTGTGCCCGTTTTCCGGGGCCAACGCCCCGAAGATCGACTACAAGGACGTCAAGCTCCTGCAACGCTACGTCTCCGAGCGCGGCAAGATCGTGCCCTCCCGGATCACCGCCGTCTCGGCCAAGAAGCAGCGGGAACTGGCGCAGGCGATCAAGCGCGCGCGGTTCCTCGCTCTGCTCCCCTACGTCGTCAAATAGGGGCAAGGGAAAACCATGAAAGTCATTCTCCTCGAGCGCGTCGAGCGCCTGGGCGCGCTGGGCGATATCGTCTCTGTCAAGGACGGGTTCGCCCGTAACTTCCTCCTTCCGCGCTCCAAGGCCCTGCGCGCCAATTCGGCGAACATGAAGGTCTTCGAAGGCGAGCGGGCCGAGATCGAGACCCGCAACGTCAAGGCTCGCGAGGTCGCCTCCAAGTCGGGCGAAAAGCTCGACGGCTCCTCCTACATCATGATCCGCCAGGCCGGAGAGACCGGCCAGCTCTACGGCTCGGTTTCGGGGCGCGACGTCGCCGACGCGGTCAACGCGGAGGGCGGCAAGGTCGACCGGGCGATGGTGGTCCTCGACAAGCCGATCAAGACGCTCGGCGTCCACCCGGTGAAGGTGCGACTCCATGCCGAGGTCGCGATCACGGTCAACATCAACCTCGCCCGCAGCGCCGACGAGGCCGAGCGGCAGGCCCGCGGCGAGGACGTCATCGCCTCCCAGTTCGAGGAAGACCGCGCTTCCGATGTCAAGTCGGCGGCCGACATGCTTGAGGGCGGCGCCGGCAGCCACGAAGCCTACGGACGCGACGATTAAGTCTCTCGGAGCGCGCGCGACCGGCCCGCGCTCCAAGGCTCCACAGGTCGCGGTTTTCTGTGGGGAACCTTGCGTCGCCGCTGCTTGGTGCGTCCCCGTTAAGCTATCGTCAACGGATGGCTCTCGTCCCACTCCTCGACCCTCGCGCCTCGTCGCGTCCCGACGCGGAGATCGTCCACGCGCCGGCCAATATCGAGGCGGAACAGGCGCTCCTCGGCGTCCTCCTCTACGACAACTCCGCCTATGAGCGACTGAGCGATCAACTCGCCGGCCGGCACTTCTTCGAGCCCTTCCACGGCCGGCTGTTCGACGCCATTCAGAACCACGTTCGCCGCGGACAACTGGCCGAACCGATCCTTCTGGCCGAGCAGTTTTCCCGAGACCCGGCGTTTCAGGAGTTGGGCGGGGTGCGTTATCTCGCCGATCTGGTGGACCGCGCCCCGCCGGCGGCGGGCGCCGGCGACTATGGCCGGGTGACCTACGATCTGGCCCTCCGCCGCGACCTGATCCGCATCGGCGGGGAAATCGGCGCCGACGCCCAGGCCGGCGACCCGGACACCTCGGCGCGCGACCAGATCGAGGCGGCGGAGCAAAAACTCTACACCCTCGCGGAAACCGGCTCGTCCTCCACCGGCTTCATGGCCTTCGAACAGGCCCTCACCGGCGCGGTGGAGATGGCCGCCGAGGCCTACAGCCGCGACGGCGGCCTTTCGGGCCTCTCCACCGGCCTCGCCGACCTCGACCAGAAACTGGGCGGCCTGCACCCGTCGGACCTGATCATCGTCGCCTCGCGCCCCTCCATGGGAAAGTCCTAGCTCGCCGCCAACATCGCCTTCAACGTCGCGCGCACCTATGCCTACGACCTTCTGCCCGACGGAACCCGCAAGACCTCCAACGGCGGCGTAGTCGCCTTCTTCGCCCTGGAGATGTCCGCCGAACAGGTCGCCATGCGCCTGCTCGCCGAAGTCACCGAGGTACCCTCCGACAAGATCCGCAAGGGTGAGATCAATGCCTCCGAGTTCGGCCGCATCCGCGACGCCTCCACCGAGATCGCCGAGGCCCCGCTCTTCATCGACGACACCGGCGGCATCTCCATAGCCAAGCTTGCCGCCCGCGCCCGGCGCCTCAAGCGCACCTCCGGCCTCGACCTGATCGTCGTCGACTATCTGCAGCTGGTCACCGCCGGCGACGGCCGTATCGAAAACCGCGTTCAGGAGGTCAGCCAGATCACCCAGGGGCTGAAAACCCTGGCCAAGGAGCTTTCGGTACCCGTGATCGCCGCCGCCCAGCTCTCGCGTCAGGTGGAAAACC